>JBIKYW010000270.1:0-4854 GCA_044355055.1 Planctomycetota bacterium
GGAAGCACGACGAGGTTGACGCCCGTCTGCTCGCGCAGGTAGTCGACGACCTCGGCGAGCGTGCGTCCCTCGACGCGCAAGCTGACGCGCGCTTCCTTGCCGACGGTCTGAGCCATGCCGGTCGCGCTGAGCGCGAGCGCGGCCATGAAAGCCACCCATTGCTTCTGAATCACCGTGTCCACTCCGTGTTGTGCCCGGACGACTCCTCAGTCCGAGCGGGAGGGGTATCGGCGGCTAGAAGCGGCGAACTAGAACCAGACCGCGGAAGTTGAACTCGATTTCTCCCGGGCGGATGGTCCCGACAAAAAGTTCCGGCGCAACGAGGTCGCCTTCGCCGAGCGCGCGGCCGTTGATGACCGCGACGGGCGGCGCGCCGTCTTGGATCGCGATGCCCGTGATCTTGAGCTCGATCGACTGGAAGTCGAGCAGCGCGCGCGCGTCGTCCGCGGCTTGGCGCATCGACTCGATGAGTCCTTGGCGCAGGGGGTCCCCGTGCACGAGCGCGAGCTCGGATTCCACGCTCGAGAGCGTCTCGAGCGCCAGCTTGGGCTTGCCGTCTTCGATGCTCGCCTGCATCGAGGCGAGCAACGTGCGCAGCGTCTCGGCCGGCGGTCCCGACTGGCCCGCTCGCGCGCTGAACTCCGAGCGCAGCGCCGCGATGGGCTCGCTGACCTCGCGCCGCAGACGGCTCTCCGCGACGGGATACGTGATCACCGCCTCGGCGAGCAGCTTGCGCAGGTCGTCTTCGAGCTGCGTGAGCGCGGCTTCGAGCTCGGCGCGCAAGCGCACTTGCTCGACGTAGAGCGTCCCCGGCCGCTGGAGCGCGGTCCACAGCGCCGAGACTTCGCCTGCGCGCACCACGAAGGCGTCGACGCGCTCGACTTGCTCGGCCACCGGCACACCCGACGGACCCTCGACATCCTTCGGCACGCGGGGATCGACCCACGGGTCGCGGCGACCGCGCTGGCCGCGGTAGTCGAAGTGCTCGACCGCGACCGCCTCGCGGTGGCGCGCGATCTCGCCGAGCAAGAGCTCGCGCTTGCGCGCATAGCCGTCGATCTTGGTCGGCTCGGGTCCGCCCTGCGGCTTGTACACGAAGGTCTCGAGCTCGAGCTTCACCGTGTGCGCCACGCGTCCCTCGCGCTCGAGCAATTGCTCGCCGCTCGCCGTCCACTGCATGGTCGGGATGCGCAGGAAGCGTCGATGGCCCTCGACGTGGTCGAGGAACGCGAGCACTTGGAAGGCGTCGCCTTGAAGCACGATCTCGTAGATCGCCTTCTCGAACGCCTCGGCCTCCTTGCGCCGCCCCTGCGAGGCGTCCTTCTTCTTGATCGAGGTGATCTGCACCTCGCTCGACTTCTCGAAGGACTGCAGATCGCGGATCAGCTCGTTCAGGTCCTTGTCGTCCGGGAGGATCTCCTTGATCGCCTGCTCGGTCTCGCGCAGCACGATCACGTCGCGCTCGAGCTGCGGCGTGCCCGAGATCAGCTTGCGCGACGACGTGATCTGGCTGCGCAGGCCGTCGATCTCGACGCGCGCGGTCTCGATCGCGCCGTACTCGGACCACACGAGAAACCCGAGGCCTCCGAGGACGAGCGCGGCACCGGCCGCGATCCCGGTCAGCATGCGACGGTCTTGCTTCACGGGTTGGACTCCATGGCGACGGGCGCCTTCTTCGCAGGCTTCTTCGGGGGCTCGACCTTGGCCGGCTCGCGCGGCTTGAGCTGCAGCGCGAGCGGGAAGTTCCATACGACCGCGGGCACGAGGTCCGGATCGGGATCGGTCTGGGTTCCCTCGGGCGGCGACGGAGGCAGAAAGTCGTCGAGGAAGCTCGAGCGCTCGAGATCCTCGAGGAAGTCGGCCACCTGCGAGAAGTGCGGCGAGCCAGAGTGCCCCGCGGCCTTGAGCTGGCCGGGCGACGTCGCGCGCGGATCGTTGTTCTGCGTGACCGCGAGGTCATCGAGCCAAACGAAGTGGCGCTTGCCGTCCCCTCCGGAGTTCACGACCGTGATCAGCTCGTCGAGCTTGCGCGTCCACAGAACGCGCGTCTTGGTCACGCCGGCGAGGGTCTCCTCGCGGCCGGCGAAGCGCCTGCGCTCCGAGTCGAGCTTCTTGTGGTAGTCGACCTGTCGGTGCAAACCCTCGACTTCGGTTTGGAGCACCGTGCGCTCGCTCTCGACTTCGTTCATCACGCCGAAGGCGAGCCAGCCGTACCAGCAAGCGAGCGACGAAACCACGGCTGCGAGGGCCGAGACGAGGCCGAGGACCTTGAGCGGCGTACGCGCCTTGCGGCGGTGCTGCTCGGGGAGCAGGTTGATGCGGATCATGCTGCGCGAACCCTCGCTGCGAGTCCGAGCGCGACGACCAAGGTCGGCGCCCACGACTCGAGTTCTTCTACGTCGACTCGCTCGGCCGCGACACGCAGACCTTCGAGCGGATTCCACGCGCGCGTCGTGCGGCCCGTGGCCTGCTCGACCTGCGCGATGAGGCCCGGCGCGAGCGCGCCGCCGCCGGAGAGCAGCACCTCTTCGACCTTCACGCCCTCGTGGCTCTCGACGTAGTCGAGCGACAGCGAGAGCTCGTTGGCGAGATCCTCGACCACGGGCTGGATCGCGCGCGCGATGTCGGCTTCCTGCTCCGCGCCCGCGCGCTTGTGCGTCTCGGCCTCGAACGTCTCGAGCCCGAGGCGCCGCGCAACGGCCTGCGTCATGTCCGCGCCGCCGATGGCGATCTCGCGGCTGAAGCACGTCTCGCCTCCGACCAGCACGTTGATCTGGGTGCGCGAAGCACCGACGTCGACGAGCGCGATCGCGCGCTCCTCGCGGCCATCTTCGAGCGCCTTGGCGGCTTCGTCGCTGATGCCGCACAGCTCCCACGCATTGGCGAGCGCAAAGGAGTCGACGTCGATCGCGAGCGGCTGCAGGTTTTGAGCCTGCACGAGCGCGAGCTGCTCGTCGATCGCCTGCTGGCGGCAGGCGACGAGCACGACGGGCATGCTCTCGTCCTTGGGGCCCTCGCCCGCGCGCTGCGCGCGGCGCTGGAGCGGCTGGCAGTCGAGCGCGCACTCCGCGAGCTCGAACGGCACGTAGCGGTCCGCTTCGAGGCGGATCGCCTGCCGCAGCTCGGACTCGCTCATCTTGGGCATCTGCAGGTAGCGCACGACGACCGACTGACCGGCCACCGACGTCACCACCGAGCGCGAGCGGAACTTGCCACGCTTCCATGCCTCGGCCACCGCGGCGGCCTTGTCGCCGCCCGGAGGGATCTCGACGCGCGCGAAGCCGGTGATCACCGGCTCGGGGCCCTCGAGCGTGATTTCGACGGCCTTGACGACCTGGCTGCCCAGGTCGAGGCCCACGACGCTCCTGCCTCTTCGGAACACTCTTGCCTCGTGCGGTTCGATGCCAGGCGGCGGGCCGCGCGGGGAAGCGGGACCCGGACCCGGGTCGAAGGGACCGGGGCCGAGGCTGTGTTTCGGCGTCCGGCGAAGCGCGAGTTTAGTCGAGCTCGCTGAAACCGGCCTCGACGAGCGCCACGAGCGCGCGCACGAGCTCGGCCGCGTCCGCGCCGACCGCGCAGAACTCCAGCTCCTCGCCCGCCGAAGCCCCGAGGGTCATGAGCGAGAGGATGCTGCGACCGTCGACCTCGCGCGGACCGCAGCGCACCCTCACGCTGGAGGCATAGGCCAGCGCCGTCGTGACGAGGCTATGGCAGGGACGCGCGTGGAGGCCGCGCGGGTTGACCACGCGAACCACGGCTCGGACTTCTTGCGCCACGGGGGAAAGCTCTTCCATGTGCTCCGCCTAGCAGGATGCCATCCCGCGCAGGTGCTCGACCAGTTCCTCGGACGAGCGGGCCGCGAGTGCCTTGCGGCGAAAGTCGCTCGAGTGCGCGACGCGCGCGACCCAACGCATGAACTCGAGGTGCGCCACGGGATCGTGTCGGTCGCCACGTCGATACGGACGCAGCACCGCGAAGACGATCTGCACCGGCTCGCCGTCGACGGCGCCCCACTCGACGCCGCGACGGTGGATCGAGAGCGATGCCACGGCTTCGGCGAGCCCGTGAACGCGCACGTGCGGGATCGCCACGCCGTGTCCGACGCCCGTGGAAGCCACGCGCTCCCGCTCGACGAGCGCCGCGAGCGCCCGCGGTACGAGCTCGCCCACGAGAGCCCGGGCTCCCGCGAGCCCCGTGACGAGCTCGGCGAGGAGGGCCTCTTTCTCCGTCGCGCGGAGCGACGGCGAGCACGCTTGCGGTTCAAAGCGCTTCCAAAAGTGCATGGCGACAGCCTTGGGTCCGGCCCAAGATCGGCCCACGGACGCGCCCGACCGCACCTGCAGTGCGGATTTTCCGCAACGGGGATCTGCGACCCCCGCGGACAGCCCGGGCTAGCGGCGGCGATGGTCGCGGCGGCGACCGATCAGGCGCTCGCGATGGCGGTCGAGCACGCGCTCCATCTTGTGGAGCGCCGTGTCGAGGGCCGTCTGGAAGGCGTCGGCGCGCGCGTCGACCACCAGCGTCGCGTGGCGACCGACATTGGCGACCAGCTCGACTCGGTGCAGCTCGCTCTGGCGCTCGCACAGAGCGCGCAGCGAGACGATGCGGTCGAAGTGGGCGAGCAGCTTCTCGAGGCGAGCTTCCACCCCGGCGCGCACGCGCGCGGGGTACTCATGATGCGGGATCGACACCTGCGTCTTCATCGAGCATGTCCCTATCCGGCCGTCCCTTCGGAAGGCCCTGTGGTCAGGAGTCATCGATTTCGTCACAGCGGCGCGGGGCGCTCTCGCGTCCCCCGTCGCACCCAGCAAGTTCCACCTTCGACGCAAGTCCCAAAAGCGTCAAGGGGTTGAC
>JBIKYW010000320.1:0-4407 GCA_044355055.1 Planctomycetota bacterium
TGAGCCTTCTCACGCTCGCGGAAGATGCTCGGCATCCAGCGCAAGAGCGCGAACTTTCCCTCGCAGTATCCGCCGAACGTGCCCGAGGCGAAGGTGAACGCCACCCAGACGGCTTCGTAGGCGAGCAATGCGGGCGCCGTCAGGACGAGCGTTCGCCACTGATGGTTCTTGAGCAGATGGATCCAGCGATTGCGCGAGTGCAAGAAGGCGCGCCGCTTGGGGTAGTCGATCGCACCGCGGTAGCTGATCCCCTGCGTGCCGCCGCGATGGCGACACAGCGCGTCCTCCACGGACAGAATCGCGTGCCCCGCCATGCGCAGTCGCATGGAGAGGTCGAGGTCCTCAAACAGCACGAAGTAAGCCGGATCGAAGCCGCCGAGCTCGCGCAGTACGGAGCGCCGAACGAGCAACGCCACGGCGATGGCACCGCCGACCTCGACCGTGCCCTCACCCTCGGCCTTCGCGATCGGAGCAAAGAAGTTGCGCAAGCTGAACAGCCCGCAGAAATGCAGAGAACCGCCGTCGTAATGAACGAGGTTGGGATCCGCATCCACGACGCTGCGCGGCTGGAGGACCACGGCGTCGGATCGCTCGAGCGCCGCTCGTTCGAGCTTGGCGAGTGCATCCGGTGCGAGCACCGCGTCGTTGTCGACGAGCAACACCCACTCGTCTTCGACGAGCTCGAGACCACGATTGCGCGCGGGGCATGGCCCCTCGTTCGTGGCGAGCGCCTCCAGCCGCACGTCGGGGTGCTCGCGCGCGAGCCACTCGCGGCTGCCGTCCTCCGAGGCGTTGTCGACGACGAGAATCCCGTCGAGCGCTCGCGTCTGCGCGCGCAGCGCCGCCAGACACGGAGGCAGATGCTCGCGGCCGTTGTAGTTGCAGACCACCGCGCGGATCGGCCCCAGCGAGGTGCGCGCTGTCGCGGTCATTTCAGCGGCAACTCGAAGTCGGCCGCGCGACACGGCGCACGGTGCTTCCAGCAGTAAGGAAGGTTCGCCAAGACGCTTGCGCCCGCCTTCGCGAGCACCCATGCCGCGCCCGGCGTCTGCCGCACCGACTTCCCGATGCCGATCGTGCCCGTTGCGTCGCTGACTTCGCCCGTCCGCTCGCGACTCTCTCCGCGCAGCAGCACCTTGGTGAGCACCAACCACGGAAGTCGCAAGAGCTCGCCGAGCGGCGCGTACTTGAGCTGCGTGAGCCACGCGTTGCGAGCGTGGTAGTACAGCGAGCGCTTGCCCATCTTGATTCCAAAAGGCGTCTTGTGGAACGCGCGGGCCAACGGAAACTGCAACACGCGGAATCCGAGGTTGAGCAAGCGACACGTCAAGTCGCGCTCATTGCCATAGATGAAGAGTCGCTCGTCGTAATAACCGGCGCGCCGGATCGCGTCCGAGCGCGCGAGGCTCGCGCAGCCGCGGAAGGTCGACATGTAGCGTTCGCGCCGCAGATGCTCCTGCTCGAGGTAGCCCTCCGGCATGCCCGGTTCTTCCACTTCGCTCGACACGATCGCAGTCGTCGCCGGTTCGCGCTCCAGCCGCGCGACGGTCTTCGCGAGCCAGTCCGCGGGCAGCACCACGTCGTCGTCGAGGATCGCCGTCAGCTCGGTCACCGCCGACGCGAATCCGAGGTTGAACGTCTCGCAGGCGCCGTAGGCGGAGTGCGGCATGACGATCAATCGCACCTCGGGATAGCGCTCGCGAATCGTGCGCGCGGTCGCGTCGCTCGAGGCGTTGTCGACCACCACGATGTCCGTGAAGGGCCGCAGTTGCGCGCGCAGTGCATCGAGGTTCGCGCACACGTCGGACGCCTTGTTCCAAGTGGAAATGACCGCCGTTGCAGCCATCGGCGCGCCGTGTCGAAGCACTCCGAGCGCCTCTCGCGAGCGCGCGTAGGTCGCGGGGCCATCGAGCTCCGCGAGCACGCGTCCTTCGTGCGCCACGATCACCGCAATGTCGCTGCGCCAAGCGAGCGCGGCGGCGCACGCAACGGCGACGACGCGCTCGTCGCCCGCTGACGATGCGACGTCGGGAACGACCACGCGAGCGGGTGCCAGTCGCTCGAGCGCCGCCGCGATCCGCGCGACGACGTCGAAGCGACTCCCTAGGCCCGATTCGGCGAGCACGAGCTCCTCCACGGCTCCTCCGGCGAGTTGCGTCACGACTACGGCGTGGGCCCCCGCGCGTGCGCTCACGCACAACGTGGCTTTGGACTCGACGGCGGTCGTGGGAGTTGCTTGCACGGGGAAACTCGCTGGAACCTCGGTTCTCGAACCTAGGCTCGACGCTTTGGGTCCCGCTCCGTCGGCTCCCAAGACCATTCTTCCCCAACTCGGGGCCGCGCCGAACGCGGGGCGCGGAAAAAACTTCCGGCCACGGCGAACGAGCTCACTTGCCGGGGATGAACGGCGCCGGACCGATCTCGATCTGCTCGCCCAAGCGGCCCTTGATGCGCTGCACCAAGATCGCCATCGAGGTCGCATCGTCGGCCTGCGCTTCCCACTCCGCATAGGCGGGGTCGAGCGGACGCGACAGATTCATGTTGCGCTCGCTCTCGACGCGCACCTCGACCTTGAAGCGGCGATCGCCGAGCGCCTCGAAGCGCACTTCGGCTCGCTCGCGATGCCCCTTGCCGCGAAACGGCGCGAGCGAGGTTCGCCAGCCCGACAGCACCTTGCGCGTCGCAGGGTCGAGGTCGCCGCCGACGGGGAAATCGAGCCGCGCCAGCTCCTGTCCGCACACGGCCCACAACACGTTTTCGCTCGGCGCCTCGATCTCGAAGGACTGACGCGGCGCCTTGTCCGCGGTCGATGCGCAGGCACAAAACAGCGGCGCGAGGACGAACAGTACGACCGGGAGCTTCATTCTTCGCGATTCTCCAGCTTGTCGCGCAGCTCGAGCCGAATCGGGACTTCCCCGAGCTCGAGCTCGTCGCGCAGTCGCTTGGTCAGGTAGCGCACGTAGTGCTTGTTCAAGAAGCGCTTGTCGTTCACGAACACCGTGAACGTCGGCGGCGCGCTCGTGGTCTGCGTCGCGTAGTAGATCCGCACGTTCGCGCCGGTGCGAGTCGGGCTGCGCTCTTCGTTGGCGCGCTTGAGCGCCTTGTTCAGCGCCCCCGTCGAGACCTTGACGTGGTTCTTCTCGTGCAGCTCCTCGGCGAGCTTCAAGATCGCTTCGACGCCCTGCCCCTCGCGCGCGGCAAGGAAGCGGATCGGCGCGTAGTCGAGCTGCGGCAGCTCGTCGCGGATGTAGTCGACGAACTCTTGGCGCTCCATGTCGCTGACGAGGTCCCACTTGTTCGCGCACAAGATCAGCGGCTTGTAGTGGTCGATCACATAGCGAGAGAGCGCCTTGTCGAGGTTCGAGAGTTCCTGACTCACGTCGAACATGTGCAGCACCACATCCGCGCGGCGGATCGTGCGGTGCGAGCGCGCATCGCTGAAGAACTCGATGGCGTCGGCCATCTTCTGCTTCTTGCGCACGCCGGCCGTGTCGATCACCACGAAGGTCTTGCCGTCGCGCTCGAAGCGCACGTCGACCGAGTCGCGCGTCGTACCGGGGATCTCGCTCGTGATCATGCGCTGCTCTTGGCACAGCGCGTTCACGAAGGTGGACTTGCCCGCATTGCGGCAGCCGACGACGGCGAGCTTCATGTGCGGCGTCGTGGGCACCTCGAGCTCGGGCTCGGCGAGCGGCGGCAAGATCGCGCCGATCGTGTCGTACAGGTCGCGCAAGCCTTCGCCGTTCTGACCGCTGATGCCGAGCACCTGCTGTCCCACGCCGAGGCGACGGAACTCGTCGATCCCCCACGCCGAGCCGCGGCCCTCGCACTTGTTGACGCACAAGAGCACCGGCGTCGCGACGCCGCGCAAGCGCTTGGCGACCTCCATGTCGAGCGGCGTGACGCCGTCCTTCACATCGACAAGGAACAGGATCAAGTCCGCGGAGCGCACCGCCGCGTCCACTTGCGCCTCGACTTCCATGCCGAGGTCGTCGCGATCGACGACGCCGATGCCGCCGGTGTCGACGATCTCGAACCAGCGGTCGCCCTCCGACGTCGGGAGCCGCCCGGGCACGGCGACGCGGTCGCGCGTGACGCCCGCCGTGGGCTCGACGATGGCGACGCGGCTGCCGACCATGCGGTTGAGCAGGGTCGACTTGCCGACGTTCGGACGCCCGACGATGGCGATGCGGCGCAGTGTGATGTCGTCGGGCTCTGTGGCGTGGGATCTCACGGGATTCCGAGCAGTCGATGGATCTGGGGAACGACGCGGACGCGCAGATCGAGCGCGCGCGCGCGCTCCGCGACGGCGGTGACGAGCTCGATGCCGGGGGCCTCGACGCCTCGCACCGCCGTGGCGGGCTGGATGAAAACGGGGAGCTCGGGGGCGTGCTCGGCCACGCCCTC
>JBIKYW010000271.1:0-4850 GCA_044355055.1 Planctomycetota bacterium
CGGACGCCCAGCGCACGCTCGAACGCGGCCTTGCGGCGCTCTCGATCGTCGATGTGCGCGTCGACTTCAACGCCGTCCACGCGCTGCTCGGCCAGTACTGGCTCGCCGCCCGACGCGCCAGCGTCGACCCCAAGGCCCTGTTCGCCTCGACGGCCGCGCTCTCCAACCGCGGCATGGGCGGCGGTGGCGCGCACTTCAGCCAGATGCTGACCGAGTTCGAAGGCTCGGCCTACTTCCGCGACCACGTGCGCCCGCAGCTCTCGCGCGCGAGCGCCTGAGGCTCACTCCTCGCGCAGGAGCCGCTCGATCGTCTCGTCGTACAGGTCCGCGGGGCTGTCGGCCCAGCGGATCACGCCGTGGCGATCGATCAGCACCATGTAGGGAATCGACGTCGCCTTGTAGGCGAGCGAGGTCGCGCCGCCGTCTTGGAAGACGGGGAAGTTGTAGCCCTTCTGCTTGACGTGCAGCAGGATCGACTCGGGCGTCTGCCCCTGCTGATGGTCGGTGACGCCGACGAGGGCGAGCCCGCGCGGACCGAAGCGCTTGGCGAGGTCGATCACGAAGGCCTCTTCCTTGGCGCAGTTGGGACACCACGTCGCCCAGAAGTACAGCGCGACCACTTGCCCGCTCAGGATCTCGAGCGGAGCAGGTTCGCCGACGATCCAGCGCTCGGCCTTGTAGGGAGTCGCCTTGGTGCCGAGCAAGCGCGCGAAGCCGAGCTCGGCCTGCATGTTGCTCACGCGCTGCGAGGCCGGATAGTCCTTCAGGAAGCGCTCCATGTCCGCGATCGCCTCTGCTCCCTTGAGCAAGTGCCGTCGCGTCATCGCGCGGTATTCGAGCGCCTTTTCGACGTAGCTGCGGTCCATCGAGAACTCCTCGAGCACCGACGAGTACGCCGCCTCCGCCTGAGCGAGCTCGCCGCTGAAGAGATGGGCCGAGCCGAGCATGTGCCTCGCGCGCGACGCGATCGGCTCCTTGGGCGCTTCGGTCGTGACGCGCGTGAAGAGCGCCTTCGCCTTGTCCATGTGGCCGCGCGCGATGTCCGTGTTGCGATGCAGGACCTGCGCGCCGCGCCCCGCCGAGAAGTAGCACACGCCTGCCTCGACGAGAGCTTGGCGCGCGCGCGGCGCGGTCGGGAAATCGACCGCGTACTTCTCCCAACGACCCGCCGCGTCGACGTAGGCCGCGCGGTTTTTCTGCTGCATCGCCGCGTCCCAAGCCTGCGCCTCCGGCGTCGGCTGTTGAACGGGGGCTTGGAACGAGAGCGAAACGAGTGCGAGCAGTGCGAGGAGCTTCATCAGGTGCTTTCGTGACGGGTGGTCGTCATTGTGTACCTTCGGCTCGCCTCCGTCCGCGCTCCGCGTGGAAAAAGGAGGTTCCCTGCGGCGTGACGCGCGAGTTCTCACCTGCCCGCCCGCGACTGGGCGCCGGAACGCGGAGTCGGGGGCCGAGAAACCGAACGCGGTGGCGGTGGCCTGTCCCGCGGCGCGCGAGTCGGCAGAACTTGCGCGGCGGCCTGCGGCGCGGCCACACTCCGGACCTCGCGACGCACCCGCGGGGCCTCGATGCGACGCTGCGAGCGAGTCTTGGGTGACCGTGACCCGATAGGGAGGCTCCCAAGGACGCCCGAAGCGTCCTAGAGGCTCTCCCATGTCGGCCGAAGCCCCTCTCGACGACCCGCTGGCACCGATCGCCGTCGCCCGCACGCGCAAGCCCAAGGTGGCGCGCGAGTACGGGCTCGTCCTCGCGGCGATGGGCATCGAGGCCGAGCTGCGCCCGGCGCCGGAAGGCATCGCGCTCCTCGTCGCACCCGAGCACTCCGCGCGTGCGGTGAGCGAGCTGCGCCAGTACGAGCTCGAGAACCGTGGCTGGCGGCGCGCGGAGGAGCTGCCCCAAGCGCTGGCGGAGAGCTGGCCCGCGGTGCTCGTGTGGCTCGTCGTCTTGATGACTCAGCACGCCTTCAGCGCCCAGCGCGCCTTCGGCCTCGACTGGTGGGAGCAGGGCGGAGGCCGCGCGGGCGCCGTCCGCTCGGGCGAGTGGTGGCGCACCGTCACCGCACTCGGCCTGCACGCCGACGCGCTGCACCTCTTCGGCAACCTCGTCTTCGGCGCGCTGTTCGTCGCGCTCGTGGTCGAGCTCTTCGGCACGGGGCTGGGTCTCTTCGCCGTCGTCGGCGCCGGCGCGCTCGCGAACCTCGCCAACAGCTGGCTCCAAGAGCCCGCCTTCCGCTCGATCGGCGCCTCGACCGCCGTCTTCGCCGCCCTCGGCCTGCTCGGCGGCCACCGCTGGCAGCAGCGCGCTCTCGTGCGCAGCCTGCGCCGCGCGAGCTGGATCCCGCTCGTCGCGGCCGCGTTCCTGCTCGCCTACCTCGGCTCCGGCGGCACGCGCGAGCTCGGCGTCGAGAGCCGCGTCGACGTCACCGGCCACGCCCTCGGCTTCGCCGTCGGCGCCGCGCTCGGGGCGCTCTACGCGCGTCTCGCGCCGAAGACCCTCTCCGCCCCGCGTTTCCAGCCATGGTTCGCCGCCGCCGCGCTCGCGCTGTGGTGCGCCGCTTGGCTCGCGGCCTTCCAGCGCTGAGCCGCGCGTGGTACGCAGGAGCGCGTGGAGCCGGGGGACGAGCGAGGGCGCTGGCAGCCGGAGCGACTGCGCGAGGTGATCGCGGCGGGCGAGGGGCGGCAGGTCGAGTTCAAGCGCGGGCTGCCGCGCGATGAAAAGACCGCGCGCACGCTCGTGGCCTTCGCGAACACGCGCGGCGGACTCTTGCTCGTCGGCGTCGGGGATCGCGGCGAGCTCTTGGGCGCACCGAAGCCCGCTCAGGCGATCGAGCGCCTGCGCGAGATCGCGGCCCATGGGGTCGAGCCGCCGATCGAGGTCGAGCTGGAGCGCGTCGAACTCGACGGACACGTGCTCGTCGCCTGTTGGGTGCCGCTCTCGCGGCTGCGGCCGCACGCCGCGCGCCGACCGGACGGCGAGTGGGAGACCGTGGTGCGCGCAGGGTCCTCGAACCGCGAAGCCAGCGGACCGACGAAGAAGGCCATCGGGACGGCGAGCTCCGTGAAAGAGCCCGCGGACGAGCTGGAGCGACGCGTGCTCGCATGGGTGAGCTCCGTCTCGCGCGGCGGCGCCGCCGCGGACAGCCCCGCGACCGTCGACGGCTTCTGCGAAGCCCAGAACATCGGCCGCCAGCGCGCGCGGCGCGCATTCATCGCCCTCGAACGCTCAGGCCACCTCGTCGGACACGGTCTCGGCGCGCGGCGCACCTTCTCGCCCGCCTGAGCGACGCGCAAGTCTCCCGTCAGGCCGCCGAGTAGCACCTCGAACTCGCGCGCGCCGCGTGGCAATCTCTCGCGCACCATGACGCGCACCGCCGCCCTCGTCCTCGC
This sequence comes from Planctomycetota bacterium, assembly GCA_044355055.1. Lineage (GTDB taxonomy): Bacteria > Planctomycetota > UBA1135 > UBA1135 > F1-120-MAGs118. The sequence continues at coordinate 3,384 of JBIKYW010000271.1, forward strand.
CGCTTCGCTGCTCTCGCTCGCCCAACAGCCCGCCACGCCCGACTTTGGACAGCGCCTCCGCACGGCCGCGCAGGAGCCGGGCCAGATCGTGCCGCTCGTGCTCGACGTCTGCGACGCGATCCCCAAGGTCGACGGCGCCGCGGGTCAGCAGCTCGCCGACAGCATCGAGCCCTACCTGCGCCAGATCTTCTTCGCCCCGACCTCGATCCCGGGCGTCGAGCGGCTCGGCGTCGTGAAGCACGAGGTGAAGTCGGGCGAGCTGCCGGGCGCGATCGCCAAGCGCTACCGCATCGGCTCGGGGATGCTGAAGTACCTGAACGCGCAGTACGACGAGCGCCGCATCGCCGCAGGCGCGAAGCTCAACGTGCTCGACCTGTCGAACAACTCGCTGCAGGTGATCGTCGACATCGCGCGCTACCGCCTCGCCGCGTGGCACCAGACGCCGGAGGGCAAGTACGTGCTCAGCATGTACGTGCCGGTCGGCGTCGGCGCGCCGGAGTCCCCCACCCCGTCGGGCACGACCAAGATCGTCGACCGGGTGCGCAACCCGGCTTGGACCGAGCCCAAGACCAAGCAGGTCTTCCCCCACGGCGACCCCGGCAACGTGCTCGGCGGGTACTGGATCAAGCTCGACCCCGAGGGCTTGGGCGGGGTCACGGGCATCGGCCTGCACGGCTACACGGGCGCCCCGGCGATCGACTGGCTGACGAAGGGCTCGTCGAGCGGCTGTGTGCGCATGTTGCAGCCCGATATCGACCGAGTGTTCGAGCTCGCCCTCGAGGGCACGAAGGTCACCTTGGTCCGCTAGGAACCGCGTCCAAGTCCGTGGGTTCTGCGTAGTGCCTACACTGGGCGCAGCGGCTCCCCGCCGCGCCGTCGGTCCGTCTTCGAGGCTTCCCATGCGACTTCTTCCGCCCATCGCCGCCCTCGTCTGCCTTGCCCTGCCCGTCTTCGCCGGGGAGTCGATCTCGTGGAGCAAGGACTTCGAAGAGGCCAAGGCCCGCGCCGCCGCGGAGAAGAAGGTCGTGTTCGTCGCCGTGAACATGGACGGCGAGGCCGCCAATGATCGACTGGCCGAGAAGGTCTACGCCGACAAGCGCGTGACCTCGGCAGCCGCGCTCACCATCAACGTGATCGCCTCGCGCTTCGACCACGCGCCGGAGAAGCGGCCCTGCACGCGCTTCGCGGGCATCGAGTGCATCGACCACAAGCGCTGCGACGGCGCCGTGCGCGCCAACGTGCTCAAGGCCGACGCCAACGGCTACGTCGTCGCCCCGCAGCACGTGTTCCTCGGCCCCGACGGCGCCGTGATCCTGTCCGTGCCCTACGAGATCAGCGCGGAGGAGCTCCAGTGGTGCTTCTCGAACGCGATCAAGGCCGTCGATCCTGCAACTGCGAAGGCCGTGCCCGCGAACGGTCGGCCGCCGCGGCGGCTGGTGCAGGGCGGCGTGTTCGATCCGGCCGGCG
>JBIKYW010000272.1:0-4827 GCA_044355055.1 Planctomycetota bacterium
TCTCGGTCGAGAGCACCTCGATCAGCTCGGGCGCCTTCGAGGCATCGAAGCCGCGCACGGCGACCGTGTAGGTCGTCGGCATGAGCCAGCTCCACACGGCGCTGCGCTGCTCTTCGAGCGCGATCTCATCGCCACCTGCCTTGACCGCGTAGTCGCCGAGCATGCACCAAGCAAGGCCATCGGCGATGTGGCGCGCCCAACGGCGCGGCTTCTCGACGTACTCGGGCCCGTGCAGCGCGCGGCTCGACTGACTCAGCACGGCGAAGGGCTGCCAGCAGAGCACGTACGCGCCGCGCTCATCGCGACCGATCCACATGCCGGCGATGGGCGCGCGCAGCACCTCGCCCGTCGGGCTGCCCGTGCCAATCCACGTCTGGATACGCGCGGCCGAGGCGGTGTCGAGCGGCATCGCGGTGCGGATCACACCGCCCTGCGCATCCGGCATCATCGCCGCCGCGAGCGCGCGGACGTCGCAGCCGAGCACTTGCGCGAGCTCGACGGCGACACGCTCCGGCGTGTGCGCCTGCCACATCGCGTTCGGCGACAGCACGAGGTCGAGGCGCTGCACGAACAGCGCCACCGGACGCTCGTCGCGGTCGGTGATCGTGTAGGCGGGCGAAGGATCTTGTTCGTCCTGCTCCCAGCGACGCGTGCTGTCGTCGGTGGCAAAGGCCGTGCTGCCGACCCAGATCAAGGCCAGAGAGAGCACCATGGCGATGAAGAGGAACGCCCAAGCCGGACGCACGCCGCTGTTCGACTCGAACTCGCGCCCGTGGATCACAGCTCGCCGCCCTTCTCGCCCGAGGCGCGCACCGTGGCATCGAGCTCGTCGTTCGACACGCCCGGGACGTGCGACTCGACGCGCGCGCGCATCTGCGCGTTCGCTGCCGCGACCATCTCCCACTGCCGCTGCATGCGCGAGAGCTCTTCAGCGCGCGCATGGTTAGAGTTCTGCAGGAAGCACGCCGCGAGCGCAGCGAACACCGCGCCGAGAGAGAGAGCCGCCGAGAGCGAAGCACGCAGGCTCACGCGCCACCGCCCTTCCCAGCACCTACACGGCGAACGCGGGCCCCCACGCGCAGGAGCGCCGAACGAGAGCGACGGTTGCGCAGGAGTTCCTCGCGGCTCGCCGTCACGGGCTTGCGCGTCAGCACGTCCCAGCGCCCCTCTTGCGCGCCCTGCGCGAAGAAGCGCTTGACCTCCGCGTCTTCGCCGGAGTGGAACGAGATCACAGCGAGGCGACCGCCATCGACGAGCCACTCCTCGGCGGCCGCAAGACCCGCGAGGAGCTCGTCGCCCTCTTCGTTGACCGCGCGGCGCAGCGCTTGGAACACGCGCGTCGCCGGATGCGTCTTGCCGCCACCCCCGACGGCGCGCTCGATCACGTCCGCGAGCGCGAGGGTGCGCTGAAACGGCGCGCGACGGCGCGAATCCACGATGGCGCGGGCGATCTTGCGAGAGCGCGTCTCGCCACCTTCGTAGAAGAAGAGATCCGCGAGATCCGACTCGTCCCAGCCGTTGACGATGTCCGCGGCCGTACGCTCGCGCTCGGGGTCCATGCGCATGTCGAGCGGACCGTCCGCAGTGAACGAAAATCCGCGCGCGGCGCTATCGAGCTGCAGCGAGCTTGCGCCGATGTCCATCAACACGCCGACGACGCGCGTCGCACCGACCGCGTCGAGAGCGCTCTGGAGCTGCGAGATGCGAGCGCGGCGCACGTGGACGCGGCGACCGAACGGCGCGAGGTTCGTGCGCGCGTGCGCGAGGATCTCAGGATCCTGATCGAGGCCGAGCAGTTGGATGCGCGGCAGCGCCGCGAGCAAGCGCGACGAGTGCCCGCCCGCGCCCAGCGTTCCGTCGACGATCCAGCCTTCGAGCTCCGCCGGCCGCTCGCCACCGAGGAAGCGCACGACCTCGTCAGCGAGCACAGGCTCGTGCACGGGACGCGCAGCCCCTCCCGCTCCGGACTCGTTGCGTCGTTCCATCTCGACCGCCCCCATGGCCGCTCAGGCACCCGGCCCAGCCGGGCCGCCCCCGAGGAGAACGGAATCGAGGCGCGCGAAGTCGCGCGCGTGGTCGCGCTCGAAGGCCTCCCACTTGGCCTTCGGCCACAGCTCGGCCCGATCGACGAGGCCGACGATGACGAGCTCGCGGTCGATGCCTGCGAGTTCCTTGAGCTTCTCGGGGACGCTGAGGCGGTTCTTGTCGTCGAGCTCGACCGACTGCGCCTTCGAGAAGAACAGGCGCTGCATGTTGCGCTTCTCCTCGCCGGCGAAGGCCTGCGTCTCGAGGCGCGCGACGGCCTTGGCGAAGCCCGCCTCCGTGAACAGGAACAGGCAGCCCTCGAAGCCGAGCGTCAGGACGAGGGTGAGCCGACCGTCCGCGCCGAAGGCCTGACCCGCGAGCAGACGACGGGGGACGGACAGGCGTCCCTTGTCATCCAGCGAATGGGTCGATTCCCCCAGCCACATTGCGCGTCCGCCCTAGCCGTCGGCTAGCTCAAAGCCCACTTTGCCCCAATCAGTCCCACTGAGGCCCATCAGACCGCTCTGGGCGCGGCGCTGCAATGTGATTTTCAGGAAAGTCGCACGGAAGTCCTTGATCTCAAGGGACTTGGGTCACGGTCGGGTTGGCCACCCCCGGGGGGCCTTCTCTATTCCTTGTGGCGCAATCCCCCAAACCGAGTCGCGAGCCCCAAGATGTTGTGCCAGGTGCACCCAGGACCGAGCGCGAGTCCGAGCCTCCGCCGGGCTCCATTTTTTTTGAAAATTTCCACGTCCGATACCGCTCTGTCGACGCGCGCCGCAGCGACGGGCCTCGGCAAGGCCACCTTCCGAGGCTGTGGGACGCGATCCCACCGAACCCTCGGCTGCGCACCGGTCCGGCAGCTGGACCGAGACAGCCGACTCATCGATTCCGGTGCCTAGAGCGCGGAAGGGCTACGGCGTCGCAGGTCCGAAACGCGCAGAGGTCGAGCCCCTACCGAAGTCGCGGCGAGCCCGTGGACCGAACGGACTCCCCCACACCTGTCCACACGCCTCGAGATCGCGGCAGGGCTACTCGCTCGCCTCGGCCGCCGACTCGGCGACCTCCGGCGCACTCTCTGCGCCCGCCGCTGCAGGCTCGAGCTCGGCTCCCTCGGAGCCCTCGAAGACCTCCTGCAGGCGCGTGCGCAGCTCGTCGATCTTCTCGGGCGAGAAGTCGAACACCGCGACACGGTAGACCTCGTTGCGGCGCGGGCGAGTCACGATCAGCGCCTCGCCGTCCGCGTCACGCTCGACGCGCTCGATCTTCAGGCGTCGCTTGCGCATCAGCACAAGGCACAAAACGTAGCGCAATTCCGCCAGTTGACCTTCGCAACGGCCTTCGAGTCGCGCGAACAGCGCATCGAGGGCCTCGAGGTTCAGCGCGATTCCGCGCTTGCGCTCCTCGTCGTGGCGCGTGCGCCACCAAAACAGGTCGCCGTGCGAGCTCTGGCTCTTCCAGCAGGCGAGGCACACATCCTCGCGAGCCACCTCTTCGCCGCGCACGGCCAAGGCTGAGACGTGCGGCTCGCCGTTCTCAAAGGCGCGCGAGCAGTGTCGACAGACAGGCTGGCGCTTGGTCAATTTCCACTGGGTCATGGCAGCGCTGCACGCGGCAGCGATAGCGCGAATTCTACGGTTTTTTTCGGCTATTGGCGAGCCTGCGCCTCGCGCTTCGCCCACCACTGGCGCCAGGCCTCGACGCTCGGCTTCTCCGACTCGCGCGCGAGCAGGACGAGCGCCCGCTGCGCCCCTTGGAAGCGCGGCATGTCGCCCGCGCGAGCCGAACGCTCGAGCACGTCGATCAGGATCGGGATGGCGCGCTCGTCGCCCAGCGCGATCAGGCCTTCGGTCGACGCCTGAGCCACCGCGGGGTCCGCATCGAGCAGCCCGGCCTGCAGGGCCTGACGCCAAGGCGTGACGTCGGAGTCGCGCGAACCGCGAGCACCGATCGAGCGCGCCAGCGCCGTGCGCGCGAGCCAGTCCGGCTCCTGCCCGAAGACCTCGACCATCCGCGTGCGCACGCGCGCCTCCGGCGTGCCGGCGTGTGGCAGCTTGCCGAGCAGATCCGCCGCGCGTCGGCGCGTCTCGACCTCCGCGCTGCCGAGCAGCGCCGCGACGGGTTCGACCGCGGGACGCCCCACATCCTCGAGTGCGCGCGCGGCCACGGTGGAACCGACGGGGTCGGCCACCTCCAACAGCGTGACCAGCACCGGCGTCGAGAGGTCCGGCAGCGCGACGAGCTCCTCGAGAGCGCGCTGATACGCGCGCATCGCGCGCGCGTGGTCGCCGCCGCCGAGCGCGCGGTAGGCCTTCACGAGCTCGAGCACCAGATTCTCGATGAAGAACTGTGCAAGCGCGGGGTCGCTCAGCGCGGCGTCGCGCGTCGCGGCCCACTCCGGTCCACCGCGCGCATAGGCCTTGAGAAGCGCGGCCTTCTCCACCGAGAGCTCGCTCGCGCTCACTCCGCGCGCCGCGGGCCGCGTCGCGCTCTCCGTCGCCGGAGTCGAGCACGAAAGCACGAACGAAGCCGCGAGCAGCGATGTAGTGAGAGCGCGCATGGTGCGGAGAGTGTAGCGATCCAGCACCGGCCGCCGCGGAGGCGCAGCTACGGCTCGGCGCGTGCGCCGGAGCGACACCGCTCGTCCCAAGCCCGCTGCTCTTCGGCCCGCATGCGCTCCTCGAACCACTCCGCGGGCGCGACCGCGGGAGCACCGCGCGCGAGCGCCTCGCGATAGCCGCCGCGCAGTGCTTCGACATCGGGCTCGATCATGCTGCGCAGCGACAGTTCGGTTGCTAGCCA
>JBIKYW010000020.1:0-15312 GCA_044355055.1 Planctomycetota bacterium
CGTCCTCACCCTCGCCCTCGCGTCGTTGCTCCAAGGTCCGCCCACCCCGCCGCCTCCGCCGGGCGACGCAACCGCCGCCAAGCGCGGGGTCCTGCGCGCGAGCGACGCGGCGTTCCCTGGCTACACCTTGTTCGGCCCCTTGCGCTCGAAGTCGACCTACCTCGTCGACGCGCAGGGAAAGCAGGTGCACGAGTGGAAGAGCGACGCGACGCCCGGCCAGTCGGTGTACCTGCTGCCGAACGGCCACTTGCTGCGCTGCGAACGTGTGCCGAGCGAGGTCTTCTCGGGCGGCGGTCAAGGCGGCCGCGTGCGCGAGTACGACTGGGACGGCAACGTCGTGTGGGAGTATGTCTGCGCCGACGAAACGAAGCTCCACCACCACGACATCGAGCCGCTCCCGAACGGAAACGTGCTCTTGATCGCGTGGGAGCTCAAGAGCGCCGAGCAGTGCCTCGCCGCCGGTCGCAGCCCGCAGCTCCTGCATGCGAGAGAGCTGTGGCCCGACATGGTGCTCGAGGTCGAGCCCGCGCGTCCGAGCGGCGGCAAGGTCGTGTGGGAGTGGCACGCGTGGGACCACCTGATCCAAGACCGCGACGAGAAGCTCCCCAACTACGGCGACGTGGCCGCGAATCCGCACCGCATCGACGTCAACATCTCCACGCTCGCACCAGAGCCGACGAAAGAGGAGCTCGAGGAACTCGAGGCGCTGCGCAAGCTCGGCTACGTCGGAGACGATGGTCCGCCCGATCGCGGCGGCGATCGTGGGGGCCCTCCGGGGCGCGGGGCCGACTGGTTCCACTGCAACTCCATCGACTACTCGCCCGAGCTCGACATGATCGTGCTCAGCTCGCGCGAGCTTTCCGAGCTGTGGTTCATCGATCACTCGACGACGACCGAGCAAGCCAAGGGCTCGACCGGCGGACGTTGGGGGCACGGTGGCGACTTGCTCTTCCGCTGGGGCAATCCGCGCTGGTCGAAGGCCAAGGGCGAGCAGTCCCTCTTCGGCCAGCACGACGCGCAGTGGATTCCAGTCGGCCATCCCGGCGCGGGCAACGTGCTCGTCTTCAACAACGGCGAGCGCGGTGAGCGCGAATGGTCGAGCGCCGACGAGCTCGCGATGCCGTTCAACGCAGACACTCTGAAGAATGCCTTCGCAGCGGATGGGGGCGTCGCTGTCACGCTCGTGTCGTCTCACCGCTCGCCGGACTTCTCGGGCCACATCTCCGGCGCGCAGCGGCTTCCCAACGGAAACACGCTCGTCTGCGCCGGTGAGACCGGCCGCGTGATCGAGTTCACGCCCGCGGGCGAGGTCGCGTGGGAGTTCCTGAGCCCGATCGCGGGCACCGAGTCGATGGGCGGCCCGGGCGGCGGTCCGCCCGACGGTGGACGTCGCGGTCCTCCCGGGGGGCCGCCTCCGGGCGGTGGTCGCGGTCCCGGCGGTGGCGGGGGGCCCGGCGATCCGCAGGCGATGTTCCGCGCGACGCGCATCGCGCTCGACGCTCCGAGTGTGGCGGCGCTCGCCGCTCCGAAGACGAGCGATGCGACGCAGCCCGCGCCGACACCGGATTCCAAGCCGGAGCCGCAGCCGCAGAGCGCGGCGTCGACGGGGCGTGTGGTGTTCGAGGGCGAGAAGCCCGTGCTCAAGCCGCTTTCGATCGACACCGCCAAGTCGGAAGGCTGCGGCACGGTCGATACCCAAGACCAGAGCCTGATCATCGGCGCCAACGGCGGCATCGCGAACGTCGTCGTGACGGTCGAGATCGCTGGCGCGACGGTCAAGGCGCCGGAGACGCCGGTCGTGCTCGACCAGAAGACCTGCCGCTTCGAGCCGCACGTCGCCATCGTCCCGGTGGGCACGACGATCGAGTACAAGAACTCCGACTCGATCTCGCACAACGTGCACAGCTACCCCTCGAAGAACGAGGGTCTGAACAAGATGGTCGGTGCGGGTGCCGCCGAGACGCAGAAGCTCGACAAGGAAGACCGCATCGAGATCAAGTGCGACATCCACCCGTGGATGAACTCGTGGCTCGTCGTCGCGAACACGAACTACTTCGCGGTGACGGCGGCCGATGGCAGCTTCACGATCGCCGGGCTGCCGCCGGGCGAGCACAAGGCCAAGCTGTGGCACGAGAAGCTCGGCAAGGCCGAGGCGACGATCGTGGTCGACGCCGCGGGCAACGTCACTCCGGTCGAGGTGAAGCTCGGGCTCGAGAAGAAGGGTGGGGGCCGCGGCAAGCGCTGACGCGTTGCGCAGCGACGGAAATGCCGCAGGGCGCCTCGACTCGCTGGAGTCGGGCGCCCTGCGGCGTTGCGCGAGACCTCGCGACGGTCAGACGAGCGCGGGAGCCGTGGCGGGGCTGCTGCGGAGTGTCGCAGCGAGCGCCGAGAGGCCGCGCTCCAGCTCCGCGCGTGTGCGCGGAGTCGAGAGGCACACGCGCACCGCGCGCGGCGCGCTTCCGCGACCGACGACGAATGCTTCCGCGCTCGACACCGCAGCACCGGCGAGCTGCGCGCGCGCGACGAACTCGTTGGTGTTCCAGCTCTTCGGAAGCTCGAGCCACAGGTGGCAGCTCTCGCGCCCCGACGGAGTCGAGATCTCGCCCAAGATGCGTCGCGCCATCTCTTGCCGTGCCCGCGCTTCTGCGCGCTTTTCCGCCGCAACGCGTCGGGCCACGCCGGAGTCGATCCAGCGCGTAGCCAGCTCGGTCACGAGCGGTGCCGCGGTCCAGCCGATCGCTGTCACGCTCGCGATAGCACGCTCGAGGACGTCGTCGGGCAGCTCCGGCGGCAGCAGATAGCCGACGCGCAGGCCCGACGAGACGCTCTTCGAGAGGCTCGTCATGTAGTACGTCCGCTCGGGCGCGAGCTGGGCCAGCGTCGGAAGGCCGGAGTCGTCGACGAAACCGTACGTGTCGTCCTCGACGAGCACGATGTCGAAGCGGCGCGCGATGGCGACGAGCTGTTCGCGACGCGCGCGGGAGAGCGTGACCGCAGTTGGGTTCTGCGACGTCGGCTGCACATACAGCGCGCGTACTTCCTTGCCGGCACACGCAGCCTCGACGGCCTCGGGCACGATGCCTTCCGCGTCGAGTTCGATCGGCGCGAGCCGCTGGCCGAGCAGGCGTGCGAGCGGCTTGAGGCCCGTGTAGGTGAGTGCTTCCGCGAGCACGACGTCGCCGGGTTGTCCGCACGTTGCGAGCGCGACCGCGAGCGCGTGCTGCGCACCGCCAGCGATGAGGATGCGCTCCGGCGGCGCCTTGACGCCGCGCTCGGCGAGCCAGCGGGCTCCCGCGGCGCGGTGCGCCGGGAGACCTTGCAGGTGGTAGCCGGTGAACAGTCCGTCGAGGTCCTCGCGGGCCGCGAGCTCGCTCAGTGCGCGGGAGCGCTCTTCCGCGGTCGGTCCGCCGCTCGGGAGGTTGAATGCCAGATCCACGAGTCCCTCGGGGATCGTGTCCGGCGCCGGAGCCGTCAGTCGGCCGCGCGCGGCAGGGTGTCGCACGAAGCTGCCGCGTCCGACCTCGCCGTCGATCAGTCCACGGCGCGCCGCCTCGGCGTACGCGCGCGTGATCGTGCCGACGTTGCATTCGAGCCGCCGCGCGAGCGCGCGGTGGGTGGGGAGGCGAGTTCCCGGAGCGAGCCGCCCCTCGTGGATGTCGCGGTAGAGAGCGCTCGCGATCGTGACGTAGAGCGGCTCGTCGTCGTTCTTCTCGATCTGGGGGGACCAACTTGTCATGGCATTGTCTCGCTCGTGCTTCGTGACAAGATCACGATAGCCCGAGACAACTTGCCATGTCCACGGCGCTGACTGCGTAGGGAGGAGCTCCCGCTGCCGCACCGAGTCGCACCAAGCCGCAGCGTGTTGCCGCGTCCGAGGCCAGAACGCGACGGCCATCTCGAGTGACGACGCGACGCGCGCTGCGGAGTGTCCGTCGCCGCTCTACGGCCGACCCATCACGAGGTTCTCGATGAAGAACTCCATCATGCGCTCGGAGTTCATCGCCGCGTGGCCGACGTCGGGCCCGACCTGCAGCTCGAAGCTCTTGCCCGCGCGCTGCAGCGCCGCGACCAATTGCATCGTGTTGTTGGGGTGCACGTTGTTGTCCGCGGTCCCGTAGAAGAACATCAGCCGCCCGCGCAGGTTGGCCGCGAGCTTCACCGCGCTGCCGGCGTCGTAGCCCTCGGCATTCACCTCGGGCGTGCGCATGTAGCGTTCCGTGTAGATCGTGTCGTAGTGCCGCCAGTCGGTGACCGCCGAGCACGCAGCCGCAGCCGCGAAGGTGTCGGGGTGGCGCAGGAGAGCGAGCGCCGAGACGTAGCCGCCGTACGACGTTCCGAAGATGCCGACCTTCGTGCCATCGACATAGGGACGCTTCGCGAGTTCCTTCACACCTGCGGCCTGATCGTCGATCTCGACGGTGCCGAGCTTGCGATAGATCGCGTCGAGAAAGCGCTTGCCGCGACCGGCGGCGCTGCGCGAATCGAGCGTCGCGTACAGGAAGCCGTACTCCGTGAGTCCGCTCGGCGTGGTGAACGTCTCCCTCGCGCCGTTCGTCGCGGGGCCGGCGTAGACGCTGACGAGCAGCGGGTACTTGCGCGCGGGATCGAAGTTCGAGGGGAAGTGGAGCAGCCCGTGCAGCTCCGTCTCGCCGTCGCCCGCCTTGTAGGTGAAGAGCTCGACGCGGCGGAAGCCTTGCTTCTCGAACTCGCCGAGGTCGCTCGTCGCGAGCTCGCGCACGAGCTTGCCCTTGGAGTCGATCAAGCGCGTCACCGGCGGCGTCGCGTGGGCCTGCGCGACGTCCACGAAGTGCGCGCCATCGGGCGCGAGCGTCACCGTGTGATGCAGCGCGGGGTCCGTGAGCCGCGTATCGCCCTTGCCGTCGAGACCGACGCGGTGAAGCTGCAGCTTCATGTGGTTGTCACCGCTGCGCGCCATGTAGAAGAGTCGCTGCGCCGCTTCGTCGACGCGCACGAGGCTCGCGACCTCGAACGGATGCGCGGTGACGGTCGAGAGCAGCGCACCCGAGAGGTCGTAGAGGTAGAGGTTCTTGAAGCCCGTGCGCTCCGAGGCCCACAGGAAGCGCTTGCCGTCGGCGAGCCACTCCAACGTCGGCGAGTTCTCCGTCCAGCTGTCCGGCCACTCCTCGCGCACCACCACGCGACATGCGCCGCTCGCAGGATTCGCTGCCACGAGCTCCATCACGTTCTGCCAGCGGTTCGTGCGGTGGAAGAGCACCTCGGTCGAGTCCTTCGTCCACTCGACTCCGTACACGTAGTGCCCGACGGCATCGTCGGTGAAGGCTTGCCCGTTGCGCACGTCGAGCTGCACGAGCTTGCCGCTCGCGAGGTCGAGCACATGCAGCTCCGCGATCGGATTCGGCGCGCCCGCCTTCGGGTACGCCTCGACGTCCATCACGCTCTGCACCTTCGTTTGGTCGAGCTGCAGATAGAAGTCGCGCACGCCGCTCTCGTCGAAGCGATAGAACGCGAGCTTCGTGCTGTCCGGCGACCACCACATCGCGGTGTTCTGGTCGAGCTCTTCGCCGTACACCCAGCTGCCGACCGCGTACTTCGTGCGCTTCGCAGCGTCGCCATCCGTGGTGATCGCGCGCTCGTTCGCGCCGCCCGCCTCGCGCAGCCACAGGTTGCGGTCCTTGTGGAAGGCCTCCAGCTTTCCATCCGGCGACAGCGCGCTCGCAAACTGCCGTCCGCGCTCCGGCGCCGGCCCACGCCGCGCCCCACCCTCGCCTCGCTTCTCCTCGCGCTCCTTCTTCGGCGCCTCGACAGCCTCCGCCGCCCCGAGCTCGTAGCGCCATGTCTTTCCATCGCGCCGATACTCGAGCGCCTTTCCGCTCTCGTCCCACTCCGCCGAGAGCGCCCCCGACTTCCACGCGCCACCCGCCTTCTTGCCCGCCGCCTGATACCGCTCATACCCCGGCATCGACTTGAGTCGGTCCTGCGCGAAGCCGTGCGTCGAGAGCCCTACCAGCGCCAAGAGAACGAGCGTGCCCGTGCGTTGCATCTTCATCGCCGCAGTGTAGCCGCGCGGCGCCGACGTGACGGAAGCTGCCGCGTCCGCTCGGCTTTCTGCGTCCCACGCGCACGAGCGCGCGTAGCTGATGCGAGTTCGGCCCTAGGGCTGGACAGCCCGCGCCGCGCGCATGCCCACAGGGTCGTTCTTGTAGTCGGGCGTACTCCCGCCGCGGTTGGCCGATCGGCAGTCCGAGGAACCCTGGAAGAACGCGCCCCCGCGATTCACGCGGTCGACGCCTGTGCCCACGTCAACGCGTGGGTCGCGGAGCTCGGCGGAAGGATATTCGATGTATTCATCAAAGCACCACTCCCAGACGTTCCCCTGCATGTCGTGAATGCCAAACGCATTCGGCTTCATGCGACCTGCGGGTGCGTGGATCGGATGACCGTCGTTGAACTCGGGCCACCAAGCGGCGATGTCCGCATACCCGCCGACCTGTACGTAGGTGCGGTCCGCAAGGTTGGCCATGCCGAGCAGTGACTCTTTCTTGTCTCCCGACGACCAAGGTGTCTGCGATCCCGCGCGGCAGGCGAATTCCCATTGAGCCTCGCTCGGCAGCTCGAGTCCGAGCTCCCGCATGACACGGTCACATCCAAACCAATCCACCTGTTCCACTGGGTTCGTCGGTCCGATCGTTCCGTTGAAACCGGACTTGTAGTACGCCGGGTTGACCCCAGTGAAGCGCGCCCACTGTCCCTGAGTGAGCTCGTATTTCGCCATGAAATAAGGGCTCAGTGTCACACGGTGGACGGGTCCTTCGTCGCTAGCGGCTTCGGGGTCGTAGTTCTGTCCCTTCGGATCGGTGGCCTGAGCGCCCATCCAGAACGTACCTCCGGGCAAGAGCACCAAGACGATGCCAGTGCCCGAGTCGTTGGCCTCCACCAGTCTGTGTGCACCGCTCTCCTGCCGCAGGAACTTGCCGTCCTCGCCGCGCGGCGGCTCGTCGCCGGACTGCACGTGCCAGAACTCCCACAGGCCCGACTGCGGATCGGCTCCGAGGGGCAGCAGGCCCTCCTGCGGAGTCAGCGGCTTGCCGCCCGGGAACAACGAGTCGCGGTAGCGCTCGCTCTGCGCAATGGCTTGCAGCGCCTCGTCCCAACGGCGCTTGGCCTCGGGACTGGTTACCGTCCGCTCGCGCACGCTGCGGGCGAACGCGAGCCTCTTGGGAATGCCCCAGCCGAAACGCTCGGCGACGATGTCGCCGAGCGGGCTCGACATGGGATTGCTGAGCGCCTCGATACTATCGATGAGCTTGAGCAGCTGACGGTCCCACCACACCTTGTCTGCATCGACATACTGATACGTGCGTCGCTCTTCGAGCTGCGCGGCCAGCGACGCCACCTGAGCTACTAGCTCGTCGTACCCTGCGCGAGTCTTCAAGAGTCGATCCGACCGCCAGAGCTTCACCGAGTTGTCGAGGTCCCTCGCGGACATGCGCAGCGCATCTCCGCCTGGTTCCGCGAGGGCCAGTTTCATCTGGAGCTGCGCCTCATCCAGCTTCCCGTTGCGATAGAGCGCCCAAGCGTACGTATCCCGGATGCCGACACGCGTGCTCTCCGTGGCCGCCTCCAGAGCTCGGCTCGCAAGCAAGAGTGCAACGGCCTCGCTTCCAAAGGCGGGCTGTTTTGGGTCGACGAGCGTCCAAGCGAGTGCATTCAGCTCTTCAGCCTTCGTTGGCAAGTTGATCGCTGAGATCTCCGCCTCGGTCTCCGCTGGAGTGGGCCAGGGCTCGAGACCCAGCATCCGAGACATCCATCGCGCTTGGGCGGAGCGCTCGGTCCAGTCTTTGAACTTCGGGTGCGAAGTTCGCTCGGCTTGTCGCTGCTCGTCCGTGAGCGGCATTGCGTCGAGTCGGAGGGCAGCCAACTTGGCTTTGTGTTCGACGAGACTCGGACGACGCCGGATGTCGCGCGAGGGATCTGCAGGTCGGCCGTCGACCAGCTCGCGCGTCCTCCGCAGCCATTCCTCGTAGCGCTGAATCATCGTGTCGTTGGCGGGCCACAATTGCGCCACTTCGGCGGTGAGGTCGTCGCACTCTTTCTGAGCCGAAAGTGCGAGCACGTCGTTGGCCGTCGCCAGAGCTTCATCTCGCGCCAGTTGCGCGTCGGCCGCATTGCGCGAGGCCTCGCTGGCGTTGCGCTGCGCGAGCTCGAGGTTCTCCTTGGCTGCGGCTTCGCCGCGCTCAGCGCGCAGGGCTTCCTCTCGGCGTTGCTCGGCCTGATCGACCGCGTAGATCGCCACGCCGCTGATCACCGCGAGCGCCGCGGCACCGACGCCCATGCCCACGCTCGGCGCCGGATTGCGCTGCACCCACTTTCGCGCCGATTCGAGCCTCGTTGCGGGCTTCGCCAAGATCGGCTCGTTGCGCAGGAAGCGCCCGAGGTCCTCCGCGAGCTCGCGCATCGTCGCGTAGCGCGCCGCTGAACGCTTCTGCATCGCCTTCAGCGTGATCACCGACAGTTCGCGCGGGCACTGAGCGCGCAGCTTGCTCGGCTCCGGCGGATCGAATGCCGCGATCTGCGACGCGATTTGTTGCGTCGTGTCGCCGCTGAACGGACGCTGCAGCGTGAGCAGCTCGTAGAGCACCACGCCGAGGCTGAACACGTCCGTCCGGTGGTCGATCTGGGAGCGCGCGCCCGAGACCTGCTCGGGGCTCATGTATTGGTATGTGCCGCCGATGTCGCCCGACTTCGACAGCACGGTGTCGCCCTCGACGCGCGCGAGGCCGAAGTCCGCGACGCGCGGCGTGTCGCGCGAGTCGATCAGGATGTTCTGCGGCTTGAGGTCGCGGTGGATGACGCCCGCTTCGTGCGCAGCTTGCAGGCCCTCTGCGATGCCCTGCACGAGTTTCGCGCAGCGCAGGTAGTAGTCCTTCGGCGCCGCGCTCTCGCGTCGTAAGCGCTCGATCGCTTCGCGCAGACTGAACGAGCCCTCGACGAGCTCCTGCGCGATCCACTCGATGCCGTCGGTCGTTCCGCGCGCGAGGGTGCGCACGAGGTTGGGATGGTTCGCTCGGCCGCCGGCGCGCGCCTCGCGCTCGAACAGCGCGATCGTGCGCTCGTCGCAGCGACCGGGCAAAAGCAGCTTGAGTGCGACGCTGCGGCGCATCGAGAGCTGCTCGGCCTCCCAGACCTGCCCCATGCCGCCGTGGCCGAGAAAGCGCACGAGCTTGAAGTCGCCGATGGACTGTCCGGGCTCGAAGCTGCGCGCGAAGCCTTCGGCCTTGCGCGCCACAGCGGGGGCTCCCGAGGCCTCGGCCCGGAAGAAGCTGCGTCCGCCGTCGAGCAGTCGCCCCACATCGCCCTCGAGCTTGCGCAGGCGCCGCAGCTCCGCTGCGTGCTCGGGATGCGCCGCGCACAGCGCCTCGAACGATGCCTCGCGCTCGACCGCTCCGAGCCCCTCCGCCGCCTCTGCGAACTCCAGATAGACGCGCTCCGCGACGCCGAGAGATGCAGCCGAGCTTCGCGGTGAATCCGGTCGCTCGCTCGGCTCGCGATCGTGATGGGTCGGCTTCATGGGGGGAAGGATGCCGGCGCGAGGAGAAGCGCGCGAGCTCCGACAGGCTAGCTGTTTCCGATGTCGAAGCCGCGCTTGCGCAACTCCTCACCTAGCCCGAGCAGCGCGCGACGCAGGATCTGTCGGCAAGACGCCTCGGTCCTACCGGTCTGCTCCGCGATCTCGGCGTAGGAGAGGCCCACCATGCGAGCGAGCAGCAGCACCTCACGCTGCGCGTCGGGCAGCGCATCGAGCGCCTCCTGAATTTGTTTCACACCTTCCCGACCCGCGATCTCCATGCTGGGCGTGATTGCCGAAGCCAGCGCTGTGATCGGAGCGTCCTCGTCCCCGTGCTTCTGGTCCAGCGGCTGCTCGCGCGCGATGTCGCGCTTGTCGGCTGTGATCCTCCGCTTGTTCTCGACGAGCTTGCGCAGGGCTGCCGTGTAGAGCCAGCCGCGAAACGCCGCCTCATTGGAAAATTTTGCACGCGGGGCATGCTCGAGGACTTCGAGGCACACCGCCTGCACCAGATCCGAGTCTCGCAGGCGCGCTCGGATCACCGGGCCCGCTCGGGCCCTCAAGAAGGCCCGCAGGCCCCCGAGTTGCTCCTGCAGCACACGCTGCACGTCCAGCGGTGCGCTGTCTTCACCCTCGGTTGTTTGCTGTGACGGCGGCGGGTCGGCTTGGCTCATGGAGGCAGGTAGCGTACCGGCCGAAGTGCGATTTCCTAAGAACCGTGTCACAGACCGCGAAGCGTTGCCATGGATCTCCCTGAGCCGCGCCCGCCCAAGCGAGCGCCCAGCAAGACCGCCAAGCGAGCCAGCGACCTCCACCCCGCACATCTACCTACGGAACCTGGCTCCGACCCAACCCGCGACCCGCGCACGAAGCCCCGCAAACACTCCGACACGCCCTTCTACCCACACACCACCTCGAGCCCGACGGAAATCCAGGGGCCACGGCCCCAGCGATGCCCTGCCGCACGCGCGTCTCCCGACGTGCCTGCAGCGGGCCAAGCTCCGTTCGTGCCCGCACCCCCCCTCCTTTCGCAGCGCCCATGCTCAACGCCCTCCTCTCCAACGTGGCCCGTACGACCCTTTCAGGTGCAGCGGGCCGCTGCGCCGCTCTGGCGCGTCTGGGCACGCTTCTGGCGCTCGTGCTTGTCCTCGCACTGAAGGCGCAAGCGCGCCCACAGGCAGGATCGCTCGACACGACCTTCGGCACGTCCGCGAGCGACTTCGTTGGAGCAGGCGGCGCCGTTCAGGTGATCGTGCCGCAGCCTGACGGATCGGTGCTCGTAGCTGGCGACATGCCCGGCCGCATCGCGCGCTACCAATCGAACGGCGTTCTGGACACGAGCTTCGATCCAGGCACAGGCGCCGACGGCACGATCCTCGCGGTGGCATCCCAGCCGGACGGAACGATCGTCGTCGCAGGCAGCTTCACCGCATTCAACGGAGTCTCTTGCAGTCGAATCGCGCGCCTGAACAGCGACGGCAGCCTCGACGGCAGCTTCGCGCCCGGTGCCGGTGCGAACGGAACAATTCACGCGGTGTTGGTCTTGTCCAACGGCCAGATCGTCATCGGTGGTGCGTTCACGAGCTACGCGGGTGTTGCGCGAAGCCGTATCGCACTCTTGAACGCGGACGGCACGCTCGACACGGCCTTCGCCAACGGTCCGAACGGAACGGTGCTGTCGCTGGCGCTGCAGTCCGACGGCAAGCTGATCGTCGGCGGCGACTTCACCACCTACGCGGGTATCGCGCGCGCGCGCATCGCCCGCGCCAACGCGAACAGCACGCTCGATACGACCTTCGCACCCGGTACCGGAGCCAATGCCGCGGTCCGCGTGCTGCGCATCCAGCCCGACGGCAATGTTCTGCTCGCCGGTTCCTTCACCAGCTACAACGGTGTGACTCGCGGCTGCATCGCGCGCGTCAGCTCGAGCGGAGCTCTCGACACGACGTTCGCCAACGGCGCGAACTTCAGCATCCACGCGATGACGCTCTTGTCCGACGGCAAGATCATGATCGGCGGGGATTTCACGACCTTTGCGGGTTTTGGACGCAACCGTTTTGCGCGCATCAACGCCAACAGCACGCTCGACCATACGTTCGCGCCGGGATTCGGCGCCGATTCTTGGATCGAAGACATCGCCGTCCTGTCCAACGGCAGCATGTTGGTCGGCGGCAACTTCACAACATTGAACGCAAGCCTGCGCCGCTACCTCGCGCGTGTCGAGGCGAATGGCAGCGTGTCCAGCCCCGATGTCGGTTCGACCGCAGGTCTGCGGATGATTGCACGGCAGCCAGACGGCAAGATCGTGATCGCGGGCGGATTCACGAGCGTCGATGGAGTGGCCCGCAGCCGGATCGCGCGTCTGAACTCCGATGGCAGCGTAGACCCAAGCTTCGATCCGGGTGAGGGCCCGGATGACTGGGTACACAAGTTCGCCATCCAGTCCGACGGCAAGATCGTGATCGTCGGAGGTTTCACCAACGTCAACAGCCTCTCGCGCAATCGTGTCGCCAGGCTCAACGCGGATGGCACACTCGACGAGAGCTTCAACCCGGGCACGGGAGCCAACAACTGGACCTACGAAGTTGCCCAGCAGCCCGATGGCAAGATCCTGATCGCCGGTGGATTCACCAGCTACAACGGATCTGCTCGCAACTACATCGTGCGCCTGAACGCCGATGGCAGCCTCGACAACAGCTTCTCGATCGGCACGGGTGCGAACAACTATGTGTATTCGCTCGTCCTGCAGCCAGACGGAAAGGTCGTGATCGCAGGTTTCTTCACGACCTATGCCGGCACTGCGCGCACGAGAATTGCCCGGCTGAACACCAACGGAACTCTCGACACCACCTTCAGCCCGGGACTTGGCGCCAACGATGCCATCTACGATGTGGAGAGGGTGCCAAGTGGTGGTTTCCTGATCGGCGGCCTCTTCGGTGCCTACGGCGGAACGACCCGCACCCGAGTGGCCAAGCTGACAGCCACAGGAGCTCTCGATACGAGCTTCGTCCCCGGTACAGGCGCCAACGACAGCGTTCACGATGTCGTGCTGCAGCCGGACGGCAAAGTCCTGCTTGGTGGAGATTTCACAACGTTCAATGGCACAGCACGCTCCAAGCTCGCCCGTTTGAACGCGAACGGCAGCCTTGACGGCACCTTCGATGTGGGGACGGGTGCCAATGCCTATGTGTATGCGATCGACCTCCAGCCTGATGGCGCGGTCCTCTTCGCCGGTGACTTCACCCATTACGACGACACGGCCAGGCTCGGGTACGCGCGCCTCCTCGGCGACGCTTGCAGCGCCGATGCCGATGGCGACGGCACCGCGGACTGCAGCGACGGCTGTCCTAGCGATCCATCTAAAATCGCACCTGGGATCTGCGGTTGCGGCATCGTCGACACGGATACCGACGGAGACGGCGCAGCGGACTGCAACGATGGCTGCCCACTTGATCCGTTGAAGACGGCACTAGGGGCCTGTGGTTGCGGAGTGGCTGACACGGATTCAGATGGCGACAGCACGCTTGATTGCAACGATGGCTGCCCCAGTGATCCGTTCAAGATCGCTGCTGGCCAGTGCGGCTGCGGCTATCCCGATACCGATACCGATGGTGATGGTACGGCGGACTGTCTCGAAAGTGGCGCCCTCGACTTGAGCTTCGGCGTCCACCCCTATGATAGTTTTGTCTCGGCGCCGGGCGCCATTCGTGCCGCCGTACGCCTATCCGACGGAAAGTTCTTGGTGGGTGGCGAATTCGGGGCGATTCGCCTAACCCATGCGGGAATGCGAGATGCGAGCTTCTATTCCGGCACATTCAACCTAGCAAGTAGTGGCCTGCCCGGGGTACATGCAATCGCCATACAGGCAGACGGCAAGATCGTCCTCGGCGGTCAATTTGCAGGCTACTCCGGAGTCGCACGGCCCGATCTGGTGCGCCTGAATTCGGACGGAACGCTCGATTCGAGCTTCATCCCTGCGGCGAACGTAGTAAGGAACATTTATGCGGTCGTGACGCAGGCTGACGGAAAGCTGCTGGTCGGTGGCGCGACGGTTTCAAGTGGAGGGGCCTTTACCAATCGCGTCATCCGCTTGAATGTAGACGGAAGTCTTGACGCGAGCTTCATCGCGTCTTCAGGGGCGAACGGTTCGGTTTATGCGATCGCCGTCCAGCCTGACGGAAAGATCCTAATTGGAGGCGAATTCACAGCATACGCGGGCGTGCCCATCAACAGAATGGCACGCCTGAATAGTGATGGGAGCCTTGATTCCGCCTTCAACGTGGGCACGGGGGCCGGAGGTGCGGTATTGGCAATTGCACTTCAGCCGGATGGTAAGGTGCTACTCGGCGGCAGCTTCCTGTCTTACAACGGGATTGCTCGGAGTCGCATCGCACGTCTTTCCCCCAATGGGGCACTGGACTACAGCCTATTCCCTTGCTCATCGTGCTTCAACCCGGGCGGCGGGGCAAATGGCACTGTGCGATCGATAGCTTTGCAGTCCGATGGCCGGATCTTGCTTGTTGGCGACTTCGTCTCCTACGACGGTGTGCCCCGCGCGGGAGTTGTGCGCATCCATTCAGGTGGAGGCCTTGATACAAGCTTCAGCCCCGGACTCGGCGCGAACCGTGCAGTACGCGCGTTGGCCCTCGGCGTGAACGGTGAAATGCTCATTGGTGGCTCGTTTACGACATTCAACGGAGCCACGCGTATTTACATCGCACTACTTGCCGCGAATGGCGGTCTTGACGGGCCCTCGAGCTCGTTTGGGCCAAGCGCGCTTGCCATTTATGCTATCTTGCGGCAGTCTGACGACAAGTTGGTGCTCTGCGGCTCCTTCGATTCCTACGCAGGCGTGCCTCGCAGGAACATTGCACGGCTGAATTCAGATGGTAGCTTGGACCCCAATTTCATTTCCGCTGCCGGAAACACGGCGTGGCGCATTGATGCCGTTGCGCAGCAGTCGGACGGCAAGATCGTCATTGGTGGTGTGTTTCCCTATCCGGCAGCTGTTGGTAGTTATGCTGGCATTGTCCGGCTCAACAGCGACGGCAGTGTAGATCCTTCGCTCAATTCTGGCTCAGGATTCAGCGGCGGACTTGCTGGAGGCGATATTGCTTGCGTCAGCATCATGGCGGACGGTCGAATTCTGATTAGTGGAGACTTCTATTACTACAATGGTACTCCACGGCAGAGAATCGCCCGATTGCATGCCGACGGCACGCTCGACGCGTCGTTTAATCCCGGGTCTGGACCGGACTACATTGTCACTTCCCACTTCGTTCAGCCTGATGGGAAGATCTTGGTTGCGGGTTATTTTACGTCTTTTGCGGGTTCTCCGTGCAGGTACATCGTGCGTCTCCACGCGAATGGCGCTAGGGATAGCAGCTTCGACAATAATAGCTTGAACTATTATGTGAATAGCATCGCTTTGCAGGCCGATGGCAAGGTCGTGGTGGGTGGTGCGTTCGCGGGCGGAGTTGCCCGGCTTGCTGCGGATGGCGCGACGGATCTTGGCTTCTTCTCGGGCGGGATGAATGCGCCTGTGCACGCTATGGCGATCCAGCCTGATGGTAAGGTCCTTATCGGAGGAGAGTTTACGAACTTCAGCGGCGGTCGGAGGGGCCGTGTTGCACGTCTCAACATGGACGCCAGCGTCGACGCCACCTTCAATGCGAATGGAGTGGGCGCGGACGGCCCTGTGACTGCTATGGCGCTCATGCCAGATGGCAAGCTCGTCATCGGCGGGGCGTTTGCCACCTTCAATG
>JBIKYW010000273.1:0-4795 GCA_044355055.1 Planctomycetota bacterium
ACGCCGTGATCCAGAGCTTCCCGGCACCGGCCCCTTCGCGAATGTGCAACCCGTTGCCGCAGAACCCCAACAAGCCGCTCTTGGAGCAGATGTTCGGGCGCAGCGTGCCGTACGCCCCCGCCGACGGACGTCCGCCGGGCGCGGGCTGGGCGCACCAGCGCTTCGAGGAGTTCCCGCCGCAGGTCTACTTCCAGAGCGCTCAGACGGGCGCGCGCACGAACACGGGTCTTCGCAACCCGTTCCAGCGCCACGGCTACGCTTCGGGTGAGTTCGCTCCGGGCGGCCTCTACCACAACACGGTCGGACTCCCCGGCTTCGAGGGCACCACGGCCGGCATTCCGCCCAAGATCCACCCGAACTTCCCGGCGCAGGATCCGCGCGCGCTGTGGACGTTCGACGGCACCTTCCCCGCGAAGCTCCTGCAGTCGTGCGTCGGCGAGGGCATCCTCTTCCGGCACCACAACGCGCTGCCCGTCGATCCGGCTGCGAACATGGGCTTCGGCAGCCACACGATCACGACGCACCAGCACAACGGTCACAACCCGGCGGAGAGCGATGGCTACATGCACGCCTACTTCTTCCCGGGCCAGTACTACGACTTCCGCTGGCCGATGATTCTGGCGGGCCACGACACGATCAACATCGGAGCGACCGATCCGCGCGCAGGCCGCCCGGACGGCAACGGCGGAATCACGCGCGTGCGTGGGGACTGGCGCGAGACTCCGAGCTCGCTGTGGTTCCACGACCACATGCTCGATTACACCTCGCAGAACGTCTACAAGGGCAACGCGGCGGTGATGAATGTGTACAGCGCGATCGACCGCGGCAACGAGGCGCTCAACGACGGCGTGAACCTGCGCATGCCTTCGGGCAGCGCGCTCGACTGGGGCAACCGCGACTACGACGTCAACCTCGTGATCGCCGACAAGGCCTGGGACGAGAACGGTCAGCTGTGGTTCAACCCGTTCCAGACGGACGGCTTCCTCGGCGACACGATGACCGTCAACTGGCAGTACAAGCCGTACTTCGACGTGCGTGCGCGTCGCTACCGCCTGCGCCTCCTGAACGGCTGCGTCGCGCGCTACACGAAGCTCGGCCTCGTCCGCGCGAACGGCGAGCCGGTCGTGTTCCACCTCGTCGCCAACGACGGCAACATCATGGAGCACTCGGTGGCCCTCGACGGCACCAACGGCACG
Organism: Planctomycetota bacterium; assembly: GCA_044355055.1. Taxonomy (GTDB): domain Bacteria; phylum Planctomycetota; class UBA1135; order UBA1135; genus F1-120-MAGs118. Next base: position 1,197 of record JBIKYW010000273.1, read on the forward strand.
GACCGTGGCGTGCTGCCCGCGCAGGCGATCGCCGAGCGCTGGGACATCATCGTGGACTTCGCCCAGTTCCAGCCGGGCGAGCGCATCTACATGGTGAACCTGCTCGAGCACACCTCGGGCGAGAAGCCGAATCAGGCCATCCCGCTCGCGTCGCTCGTCAACGGCAGCTACGCGCCGACGACGGCGGACGACAATGGCGACGGCATCGCGGACCGCTGGGCGAACGGCGATCCGTGTGTCGCGAAGATCATGGAGTTCCGCGTCCATGCCTACGCAGGCCAAGACGTGTCCATGAATCCGGCGCTCTACACCGAAGGCGGGCTCCAGATGGTGCCGCTCAACCGTCCTTCGGCGGAGGAAATCGCCTCGGCCAAGCACCACGACTTCGTGTTCGGCCGCTCGGGCGGCACCGACGTCCACCCGTGGACGATCAAGACCGACGGTGGCGAAGGGCTCCTCGCGGACTACCACTTGGTCTCGGTCGCTCCGCAGCTCGGCGAGCTGCAGATCTGGAAGTTCACGAGCGGCGGCGGCTGGGCGCACCCGGTTCACGTGCACTTCGAGGAAGGCATCACGCTGTCGCGCGATGGCGAGCTTCCCCCGATTTGGGAGCGCTGGGCGCGCAAGGACGTGTGGAAGATCGGCGCGGGCCCCGACACGACGTCGGAGGTCGAAGTGGCGATCCGCTTCCGTGAGTTCGCCGGCTCGTACGTCGAGCACTGCCACAACACCACGCACGAGGACACCGCGATGCTCCTGCGCTGGGACATCGAGAATCCCGGCCAGCTCGCGCCGCTCCCCGCGCCGATCCCCGACTGGGAAGGCTGCGTCGCCGTGCCGTCGACCTCGCTCCCGCTCGCTCGCATCGGCGACCGCCTCGGCGCTGCGGACCCTGTGGCCAACTCGGCCGCTTGGGCTGCATCGCAGAGCGGCGGCACCACGGGTGGCACCACGGGTGGCACCACGGGTGGCACCACGGGTGGCACCACGGGTGGCACCACGGGTGGCACCACGGGTGGCACCACGGCTGGCAACACCGGCGGCACGACGACGGGCGGAACCACGCCGCCGCCGCCGCCGGCGATCGCCTTCGACGTCGACCGCGCGGAGTATCGCGTGTCGAAGAAGGAGTGGCGCGTCGAGGGTGTGCTCAGCAACACCGGCGCAGGCGTCACGGTGCGCGTGTACCTCGGCGGCGCGATCGGCGGCACGCTGATCGGCTCAGCCACCACCGACAGCAGCGGTGAGTTTGAGCTCCGCAAGGTGAACCCGCCGAAGGGCACGTTCACCACGATCAGCATCGAGTCGACCAACGGCGCGGTGCTGCTCAACCGAACCTTCACGAACAACTAGTTCTCGTTTTCCTGCGTGAGGAGAGGTGCGCCGCGCGAGGTTCCGCGCGCGGTGCACCTCACTTCCTAGATCGACAGCACCCATGAAGCACCGCCTCTTCCGACTCCTTCCTCTGGTCTTGGCCCTCCCCACGCTCGCGCAGTCGCAGCCCGCCGCGCCGGCCCCGATCGCTTCGGCCACGCAGTCCTCTTCGGTGATCAACGCGGGCCAGCGCTGGGGCGCGGACTACTTCCCCAACCTCGTGCTCACCAACCAGCACGGCGAGAAGCTGCGCTTCTTCGACGACCTACTGAAGGACAAGGTCGTCGTCATCAACTTCATCTACACCTCCTGCCCCGACGCCTGTCCGCTCGAGACCGCGCGCCTCACCGAGGTCTATGACCTCCTCAAGGACTGGGTCGGCAAGGACGTCCACTTCTACTCGATCTCCATCGACCCCGACCGCGACACTCCCGCCGTCCTCAAGGAGTACACCGAGCGCTTCAAGATCGGGCCGGGCTGGCAGTTCCTCACCGGATCCAAGGCCGACATCAAGACCGTGCGCGAAAAGCTCGGCATGATCCGCGCCGACGAGCAGAACCTCTCCGACCACACCCTCAGCCTCATGGTCGGCAACCAGCGCATCGGACGCTGGCTCAAGCGCTCGCCCATGGAGAACCCCTTCATGCTCGCGAACACGCTCGGCACGTGGATCAACAAGTCCGCCGTGCGGCTCACGCCGATGCAGGACTACAAGGACGCGCCCGTCACCCTGCGCCGCATGACCAAGGGTGAAGAGCTCTTCCGCACGCGCTGCGCCGCCTGCCACCTGCTCGGCTCCGACGACGGCTTGCCGCGCACGGGCCCGCAGCTCTTGGGCGTGGTCGACCGCCGCGATCCCGCGTGGCTGCAGCGCTGGATCGCCGAGCCCGACAAGATGCTGGTCGAGAAGGACCCGCTCGCGGTCGAGCTGTTCGAGGCGTGGGGCCGCGTGCCGATGCCGAACATGCGGCTCGAGAAGCCCGAGGTCGACGCGATCTTGGAGCACATGAAGCAGGAGAGCGACTACTTCTTCGCCGAGCAGAAGCGCAAGGCCGACGAGGCTGCTGCGGCGGCTGCCGCTGCGGAAGAGAGCTCGTACGACATGTCGTACGAGGACGTCGAGGAGAGCGCGTCGACGCACGAGCCCAAGCCGTCGTGCTGCGAGAAGCGCAACGAGCTGGTGATCGGGCTCGATGAGTCGGAGCCGGAGAGTGCGCCGAGCGTGGCTGCGCCGAGCCCCGCGCCCGCGTCGCGCTCGCCGCGCCCCGAGGGCTCGCGCGCGAGCGCGATGGCGCTGCTCGCCATGGGCTTCGCGCTCGTCTTCGGCGTGCTCCACTGGAGCCGACGCAGCTAGCGCGAACGCCCGAACGCGGCCCCCAAGCTCGACGGCCCGCCCCGCACCGAGAGGTCGCGGGGCGGGCCGCCGTTGCTCCCGGCGTGCCCGCAAGAATGCAACACCCTTCTATTCTGAAACGCAACAGCAGCTGGCCGGGCCTTGGACGACGTGAATCTCCCCGGGCGAAGCTGGATCGTCGTTTTTGCGGAGATCCCACGATCTCGGCCATTTCAGCCACTTTCAGGCGTTTCGGGCTGCTTCGCCATCGGACCTTCGGAGGGCGCCAGCCCAGGCAGCGCCTGCCCGCCATCGGCCCTCTGAATCAGGAAGCAATTTCCTATGTCCGACACCATGATAAATCGTAGTTCACGTAAGCTGCTTCCGTTCGATGGCCGTCGGCGTACCCGCGCGCGCCGGTCGGCCCCCCCATCTTCCGCTGATTTCACTCCATGCAACCCCTCCCCCCCTCGCGACTCGCGTCGCTTCTCCGAACCTCCTCGCACCTGCCGAGCATCTCCCCGCGCCACGTAGGGTTCCTCCTCGGCATCTCGATCTCGTCGGCTGTCGGCTTCGCGCAGAGCCTGCCGAGCGGCGGCCGGCCTAGCCCGCGCTTCGGCGCCGCTCCGTTCACTCAGAAGCTGCTGCTCGCAGAAGAATTCGGCACGCGGCCGATGCCCGCGAACGGCGAGGTGCCCGAAGGCGCCACGGTTCAGATCGAAGCCAGCACCAGCCTCGAGGCCTGCCCCTCGCCGGCGTCGATCGACGCCGTGATCCAGAGCTTCCCGGCACCGGCCCCTTCGCGAATGTGCAACCCGTTGCCGCAGAACCCCAACAAGCCGCTCTTGGAGCAGATGTTCGGGCGCAGCGTGCCGTACGCCCCCGCCGACGG
>JBIKYW010000274.1:0-4785 GCA_044355055.1 Planctomycetota bacterium
GGCCGATGCTCGCGCGCGAGCGCTTCGCCGGAAAAGTCGGCGCCTTCGAGGGTGCGGCATACGAGTCGCGCGGGCTCTATCGCCCCGCGACGGACTGCATCATGTTCACGCGCAACCCGACGAGCTTTTGCGCAGTCTGCGAGCGAGCCGTGGGGCGCGTGATCGACCTCTACGCGCGCTGAGGGCTTTGGGGGCGGCTCCGGCTTGTCTCGTCCCAATTCCGGGCTCTTGGGGCTGCGTTCCGAGCTTTGCGACCGGTGGGCGGCGCGGCGGGAGCGCTCTGCGCAGTTTCTGCCCGTGACGAGCCGATGGCTGGAGGGCAAGCTCGCAGTCCCGGGCTCCCCAACTCGTCCCACCTTCGCCATGAGCCAAGAAAAGTCGTTCCTCCAAGAGCTCGAAGACCGCAGCTCCGACAACCTGATCACGCTGCAGTCGCACATCCTCGCCGAGCAAGCGAAGCACCCCGGCTCGACGGGTACCTTCTCGTGGATTCTGTCTGCCATGAGCCTCTCGGCGAAGGTGATCGCCTCGAAGCTGCGACGTGCGCGGCTCGACGACGTGCTCGGCGCGCTCGGCACGGACAACGTGCAGGGCGAGCGCCAGCAGAAGCTCGACGTGATCGCCAACGAGACGCTCTTGCGCTGCCTCGGGCGTCGCAAGGGCGTCGCGATCGTGGCCTCGGAAGAGAACGACGAGCCGATCCTGCTGCGTGACAACGCGGAGGCCGAGGGCGGCTACTGCGTGCTGTTCGATCCGCTCGACGGATCCTCGAACCTCGACGTCTGCGGCGGCGTCGGGACGATCTTCTCGATCCTCGGCCATCCCTCGCCGGCCGCGACCGCCGACGAGGCCATGCTGCAGCAGGGCTCGCGCCAGCTCGCGGCAGGCTACATCCTGTTCGGCTCTTCGACGGTGTTCGTGCTCACGACCGGCAACGGAGTGTCAATGTTCGTGCTCGATCCGATGATCGGGGCGTTCCTGCGCGTCGAAGACAACCTGCGCATCCCGTCGAAGGGCAAGATCTACTCGCTCAACGAGGGCAACCGCCCGACCTTCCCCGAGGGCTACCAGCGCTACCTCGACTGGGCTCAGAAGAGCGGCTACTCGAGTCGCTACGCGGGCGCGATGGTCGCCGACGTTCACCGCACCCTCCTGAAGGGCGGCGTGTTCCTGTATCCGCCGACGGCGAAGGCGCCGGAGGGCAAGCTGCGCCTGATGTACGAGGCGAACCCCATGGCGTTCTTGGTCGAGCAGGCCGGTGGCAAGGCCTTCGCCGGCAAGGAGCGCCTCCTCGACGTACAGCCCAAGACCCTGCACCAGCGCACGACGGTCATCCTCGGCAGCCCCGAGGAGGTCGACCACGTGCTGCGGCACCTCTAGCAGCGTCGCGCCTCGGACGTATCGTGCGTCGATGCTCTCGACGCTCCTCGTCTCGTGGCTGGTTCTGCAGACATCCGCTCCGGTCGGACCCGCGGTCGAGTGGGTCGAGGTCGCGCGCGACGCGCTTCAACCGCTGCGCTTCGCGATCGCGCGCCCTGCTGGGGGCGATGCGGAGCCGAGCTCTCGCGTCGTCCTCGCCATGCCTGAGTCGAGCGCGCGGGAGGCGCTCGAACGTGCGGTGCGTGAGGTCTCCATGGTCGCGGGCGTCGGAGCATGCGTCGTCGCCACGACCGATCCGTTGCGCGAATCGCTCGAGGTCGTTGCCGAGCTGCAGCGTCGCTCGGCGGTGCCGTTGAATCGGCCCGTGGTCGTCGGGTGGGGGACGGGCGCGACAGCGGCGCTGCGCCTCGTCGGCTTCGCGCCCGAGGACTTCGGAGGCGTCGTGGTGCTCGCGCCCGGTGCGCTCGAGCCCGAGGACCTCGCGCGGCTCGACGCGGCCGTCGGCTTGCCGATGGCGCTCTTGCGCGGCCGTGCCGATGCGCGCGAGCCGCTGCTCGCGGTGCTCGAACGTCGCGCACTTCTCGGCGACGACGCCACGCTCGACTACGCGTCGACCTGCGAGACCGTGGCGCTCGACTGCAACGAGGAGCGTGTTCGCGAGCGGCTGTTTGCGTTTCTGTCCGCCGAGGCGCGGCGCGCGCAAGCTGAGGCCCAAGTGCGCGCGCGACTCGACGAGTTCCATGCCGCGGCCTCGCGCGCGGACCTCGCGGGCTACTTCGCCTGCCTCGCGCCCGACGCGGTATTCCTCGGTACCGACGCTACGGAGCGCTGGACGGTCCCGCAGTTCCGCGCGTTCTGCGAGCCGTACTTCTCCAAGGGGCGCGGCTGGACCTACGTCGCGCGAGAGCGGCACGTCCGACTCTCGCGCGAAGGCACCAGCGCGTGGTTCGACGAGCGGCTCGACAGCGCTTCCTACGGGGAAGTGCGCGGCAGCGGCGCGCTGCGGCTCGACGGCGGGACGTGGCGGGTCACGCAGTACGTGATGTCGTTGCCGGTGCCGAACGACCTCGCCAAGGACTTGGTCGAGCGCATCCGCGCCAAGCGCTGACGGCATTTTTTGCGCGCTTTCAAGGGAAATCCCGCTTCCGCGGACGTTCGCGCGCGCAGCGCTCGGGTCGCGCTCCGCACGAAAACCTCTCGAAATCCGCGGGTTTGGGCCACAGCGCGCGAAAATCGCGCGATTTTCGCGTTTTTTCGGCACCTAGCCTCTGGAAGTGGCCGTGCCGTTCCTCTACAAACGGCGCGTCACATGGCCGCACAGGCCAAAAACCTCTGGAAAACTAGGAGATTCTGATGGCTGCCAAGAACACCAACACCGCCAAGCCGGTCAAGATCACCCCGGCGAGCAAGATCCGCACCAAGGGCGAGATCTACAACGCCGTCGCCGGCGCCTCGATGATGTCGCGCAAGCAGGTCGTCGCGGTCTTCGCCGCGTTCGCCGACCTCCTCGCTGCCGACCTCGGCAAGAAGGGCCCGGGCATCACGCAGGTCCCCGGCCTGATGAAGGTCACCGTCGTCCGCAAGCCCGCCACCAAGGCGCGCAAGGGCATCAACCCCTTCACCGGTCAGGAGACGACCTTCAAGGCCAAGCCGGCCCGCAACGTCGTCAAGGTCCGCCCGATGAAGAACCTCAAGACGATGGTCTGATCCACTGCGACGGCGCGGTCTCCCTCGGGGATCGCTCGTCGTGCCTGCACGACTCCACGGACCCTCCGGGGTGCGTGGAGTCGCTCTTTTTGTGCGCATCCGTCGCTCTCGGCCCCTCGCGTCCGCTCTTCGCGCTCACGTGGCTCCCGCCCGCGTTCGAGTCCCCGTCGCCTGCCCATCCCTGACTCTCTCACGCCAACTTCGTCCGGCGGAATCGTGGGCTCGCCGAACGGCCAAGAGCTTTCCCGCTCTCTCGTGCGGCGAGTGTCCACCCAGTTTCGTAGACACAACCTAGGAGGGGGGTACCATCGTTCGGGTGCGATTCGCACGTGATCGCCCCAGTCCGACTTGGCAACGACGGCGAATCGCCAGTCGCGGAAGTTCAAGAATGCTACGAGTTCTAGGACTGTTGTTCCTGTTTGCCGCGGTCTCTTGGAATGCCGCTGCACAGGAGTGCCGCGGCACAAACGGCACCCCATCCTCAACGAGCCCGCCCTCGGCTCCCACGGTCAGTTGCGCCGGGACATGCACGTCGGGGAGCTGCGACCTGCGCACTGGGGTCGGGACTTGGACCGGCTACAAGATTTGCAACTGCGAAGCGTCGGGGCAGGGGGCGGTCCCGAGTTCATGCTGCCAACTGGCGCTCAGACGGATAGCCCCCGGGTCCAGCCGTTACGAATTGGTGCCTCATCGGGGACTGCATTGGCTGTGATGAGCCCCTCGCGTCCTGCACAAAGCTGATCAGCACGGGCGATGGTTCCTGGACCCCATTCTGCGAGTCACCCGCCTTTGGGCTCGCCGCGGTGGATGCCGTGTCGGAGGGTGAAGTCCCCGAATCGACACCGTCGGGAACGACCGGTCTCGCGAGTCGACCGAGATGACAGGGTCTTGCCGGGGCAGAGAGTTCATGGCGCAGCCGCTGCATTCGGGAGAACTCGGCTTGCGGGGATGTGGTTCATGACCGGAAAAAGGCTCTGGCCGAACGGTCCAGCCTGCGCCACCTCACGGTGCCGTGCTCTCGTCGGGCGGTCGCAGCGCGAATGTCGTCACGGACTTCGCCGCGCCGCGAGCTGGGGCGCAGCTGTGGGAAGACTCGGCGCGCGCGGGAGGTCCGCACGGGGCTCGACGCTCTCGTCCGAAAGATCGAGTTTTGTACGTCCGAGCCTTGGCTGCGTTGATTTCTGTTCTGCTTGCGGAGCGCGGTCATGAATCGACGGGTCTTGACTCTCGTCGGCCTGTCGTGCGTCGTCCTCACAGCGATGCTCGCTGTCTTCTTGATTTTCCGCCCCGGTCCGTCGGCGGGGGATGTGCAGCGGATCAGCACCGAAACATCGGTCGAGGGTACGACCTCGACTTCGAATTCAGGCCTCACGGCGAATGAACCGGAGGATCGAGTCCGATCGCAGGCTGGCGCGGATCGGATCGAATCCCAAGGCTTCGAGCAGGAAGGCTTGTTCGACTCACAGGTGAGGGTTGTCGATCACCTCGACACCACGGCTGGAATCCCGCGAGCGCGGATCGAGATTCCAGGTCGTCGGGTGCTGGCTTGGACAGACGCTCTAGGCCTCGCGTCGCTGCCTAGGCCTTCGACGGGGGTCCTTCGCGAGTCCGTCGTGATCGCCGCCGAGGGCTACGCGACTCGGGAGGTCGAGGTCCACCACGAAGAATCCCTCGCTGTGCAGGTCATCGAAATGAGTG
>JBIKYW010000275.1:0-4782 GCA_044355055.1 Planctomycetota bacterium
GCTGGCCGTTTTGTTCGAGGACCTGGGCGAGGGGAGCCATGGCGGGCAGAGAGGATAGCGCCCCGGCCGCACTCGCGCGCAGCGCGGGAAAGTTCCTCCGCATCCGCAGCCGTTCCGGCTTACGTAGACTCCTCCTCGATGGGGCTTTCCCGAGCCCTGCCCCTCTCGCCCCGGCCCTCGTCCTCCCCATGACCAGCCCCGATTCCAAGCTGACGCTCTGGACCGCCCTGCTCTTCGCCCTCACCGCGCTGCTCGCTTCGTGCGCGCGCGCGCCGCGAACCGAGGAAGCGCCCGCACCCGCCAAGGAGACCGCCCCCGTGACGACCCCGTCCCCGATCGACCGCGACGCGCTCAAGGCGCGCCTCACTCCGATGCAATGGAAGGTGACGCAAGAGAGCGGCACCGAGCGCGCCTTCAGCGGCGAGTACTGGGACAATCACGCGGAGGGCGTCTACGTCGACATCGTCGACGGGACGCCGCTCTTCTCGTCGAAGGACAAGTTCGACTCCGGCTGCGGCTGGCCGAGCTTCACGCAGCCGCTCGAGGAATCGCCGCTCGTCGAGAAGCGCGACCTCACGCACGGGATGATCCGCACCGAGGTGCGCTCCGCGCGCGCCGACTCGCACCTAGGCCACGTGTTCGACGACGGCCCGCAGCCCACCGGCCTGCGCTACTGCATCAACTCGGCCTCGCTGCGCTTCGTTCCCGTCGCCGACCTCGAGAAGGAAGGCCTCGGTCGCTTCCTGCCGCTCTTCGGCAAGGCTCCGTCGGGCAGCGCTTCCCCCGCCGCCGCGCCAGCTTCGTCCACGGAGACCGCGGTGCTCGCCGGAGGCTGCTTCTGGGGCATGGAAGACCTGCTGCGCAAGATCCCCGGCGTGCTCGACACCGAGTGCGGCTACACCGGCGGCCACCTCGAGAACCCCAAGTACGACGACACGCACGACTCGAAGAGCGGCCACGCGGAGTCCGTGAAGATCGTGTTCGATCCGGCCAAGGTCTCCTACGACGAGCTGCTCGTGTGGTTCTTCAAGATCCACGACCCGACGACGCTCAACCGCCAAGGCAACGACCGCGGCACGCAGTACCGCTCGACCATCTTCTACGCCAACGCCGAGCAGAAGGCCGCCGCCGAAAAGGCCATCGCCGAGGCCGAGAAGAAGTGGAAGAAGAAGGTCGTCACGACCCTCGAGCCGGCCGCGAAGTGGTGGCCTGCCGAGGCGTATCACCAGGACTACCTCGTCAAGAATCCCCGCGGCTACACCTGCCACTACATCCGCGACCTGTAGCTCCGACCGAGAGCGAACGACTTGCGGCAGCCATCGTGCCGCTCGATCCGTTCACGGTGCATCCGTCAAGACCGGCGACCAAGCGACGACGTCGATGCTCTGCACGTAGTGCAGCAGCGGGCGTTGGTCGGGGAGCGTGAAGCCACTCGCCTGCGCGAGGGTGCAGCGCTCGATGTGTACCTCCGCGTCCTGAAGCGGCCACGGCGCGTGGTCGATCTCTCCACGCGTGAGGCGGCCTGAGTGGTCGAGCGTGTAGAGGCAGTAGCGATCCGTGAGCCACGACTCGAGCGAGCCGCGAGCCGCACGGCGAGGCGCCGAGGTCGGACGGTACTGCGCGAGCAGCTCGGCGGAGGGCGCGCCGGCGTGCGTGCGCACGCTGGCGTACTGCACGGTGTCCGCACGACTCTCGCAGCTCATGCGCGCGGTGAAGTACGGCAGGTTGAACCAGCCACGCGCACCGGCGACGGCGAGCGGGCTCGCCGCGTCGAGGCTGTAGAACCACACGCCCGGCTTCCCGCCATGCGTGACGTAGGTGCGCAGGTTGAGCTCGGGGAAGCGCTCGCCAACGCCGAAGGAAGGCAGCCCCGCGAGCCGAACGCCGCTCATGCGGAACGGAACGACGCCGAGCCACGCACGTCCCTCGAACGTGTCGAGCGCGAGGCCCGCGGGCAGAGTGCGCGCAACTAGGTCCGGCTCGAACGACCAATGCGCAAACAAGAGCTCGCTCCACGTCATGCGCATCGCAGGCGCGATCGTCGGAACGGGCCACGGGCGCTCGAGACTGGAGAGGACCCGTGACCGCGAGGGCAGCAACTCGGAGCTCACGGCTCTAGCATGGACCACGCGCGACTCTGATTCCACGCGGCAGAATCGGCTGCGGCAGAACCGGAGCGCCCGCTACTCCCCCTGTCCGAGCGAGAAGCCTCGCACGCCGTCGAAGAGATAGAGGTTCTCGGTCTTGATGACCTCGATACCGGCGTCGCCGAGTCGCTGGAGTGCGGTCACGATGTGCTGGGCCGGGATCGTCGTGTAGGTGGCACGCGCGTCCGCGACATCGACCGCAGGCGCGACGAAGCGGCAGCGCCAGTGGTCCGTGCAGAAGGTCTCGGGGAAGCCTTCGGGCCAGACCTTGACGCCGCGGTTGGTGATCAGCTTCAACTGGAGCACGCCGTCGGTCGCCCTGCGCAACCGCCCGGCCAGCGCATCGGGCGAGGTATCGGGATCGCAGACGAAGAAGTCGACGCCACAGAGCTCGCGCTTCACGGTGGGCCGGCGATACACGAACTTGAGGTCGGTCCCGGACTTCATCTCCACGCTCTTCAGCTGTCGCGGCTTCTGGCCGAGGCGCTCGATCACGGCGGAGGCGAACTCCGCGGTGCCCCGTCGCTCCTTGGACACTCCCTCGCGGAACACATCGCCGGTGTGGAGCCCATCTTCGAGAGTTGAGAGCCACGCGTTCTGGATGAGCTCCGCCTTGCCCGGCAGCCCCATGTGCACGAGCATCATGCACGCGGCATTCAGCATCGCACTCGGGTTCGCCAGTCCCTTGCCTGCGATGTCCGGCGCGCTGCCGTGGATGGCTTCGAACATGCTGATCTTGTCGCCGATGTTGGCGCTGCCAGCCATGCCCACGCTGCCCGTGAGCTCCGCGGTGACGTCGCTGATGATGTCGCCGTAGAGGTTGAGCGTCACGATGACGTCGTATCGGTTCGGCTGCGTCGCAACGCGCGCGGTGCCGATGTCGATGATCTGCGTCTCCTGCTGGATCGTCGGATACTCCTTGCCGACCCGGCGGAACATGTCGGCGAACATGCCGTCGGTCACCTTCATGATGTTGTCCTTGACGAGACAGGTGACCTTGTTGCGGCCGTTCGCACGCGCGTACTCGAAGGCGTAGCGCAGGATCTTCTCCGTTCCTGGAAGGCTCAAGACCTTCAAGCACTGGAAGACGTCGGTGGTCTGGCGATGCTCGATCCCTGCGTAGAGGTCCTCCTCGTTCTCGCGCACCACTACGACGTCCATGTCCGGGTGCTGGGTGCGGACGAAGGGGTGAAAGCTGCGGCACGGGCGCACGTTGGCGTAGAGCCCCAGCGTCTTGCGGATCGTGACGTTGAGACTCTTGTAGCCTGAGCCCTGAGGCGTGGTGATCGGGCCCTTCAGAAACACCGGGTTGCGGCGCAGCACCGCCCAAGCTTCGGCGGGAATGCCGCTCGAGTTGCCGGACAGATAGACCTTCTCACCGACCTCGATGAAGTCGTAGGAGAGCCCGCACTGGGCGGCGTCGAGGATGCGTAGGACGGCGTCGGTGATCTCGGGTCCGATGCCGTCGCCCTTGGCCACGGTGATGCGGTGCGTCATGGATTTCGTAGAGGTTTGGCGTGATCGACGTAGGTGACGGTGCGATGCAGGAGGTGCCGCGCGAGTTGCTTGAGATCCTTGCGGTTGCTGAGCTCGGTGAGAGACGGAAGGTGCTCCATCGCGAAAGGAAGCGAGTGCGCCATCTCGATCACCGTCGTCGCGAACGAGCGCGGCATGGGCACGCTCGCGCGGCAGTCGGTCAAGCGCTCCGCGAAGAAGGCGCTCAGTTCCTTGTAGGGCGCGAAGAGCCGCCGCGCGTTGTCCTCGTCGACCTTCTTGTGGAGGTAGCTCTTCATCCCCTCGTGGATCACCAGCAGGCGCAGCGCCGCGGGCTCGAGCTGTAGCTCGGGCGCATCCTTCGGCCACACGCCGCAGATCGCCTCGATCGTGCGCTGGAGAGCCTCGCGCGGATCACGCGCGCGCTCGACCTCTCGCCCGCACATCTGCCGCAGCCACAGCCAGTAGAGCTGGAAGTAGTACTGGAGCAGGCGCTGCTTGTTCGGGAAGTACTTGTAGAGGCTCACCTCCGTGCTCCCGACCTTCGACGCGAGCTTTCGAAAGGTGAAGCTCTCCAGTCCCAGCTCATTCATCAGCGCCAGCCCCTCGACGAGCACGGCCCGACCGAGCTCCGTACCCTCCGGGTCGCGCAGCGAGAGCGCGGGATCGGGCTTGAGCACCACGAAGCGGAGCTTGGGCGGCGTTTTTTGCATTACTGTTCCCGAGGTTAAGTACTACTAACCACGAGTTCAATCCCGCTCCGCTGGAGGAGTCCCCTCTTTCGCCCACGCCTCCCATCGCGGCTTCGCTGGCAAAGCCGTTGCGTCGAAGCTCCGCGTGGCCCGCTCCGCCGCGTGGAGCACCACGTATCCACGACACCGCGCGCGATCCGACCAAGACAACCGCTCCCAAAGCGAACAGGAGAGAGGAACGCTCCGCAGCGCGGACGACGAGGGGTGCTTCGTCGAAGAGTCCCGAGCACCCAGCGCTTTCGGAGCCTTCGAGGAGGTTGCCGAGGACCTGCGCCGAGCACGGCTCGCTCGACGACGCTAACCTATTCGCCCTGCGGCGCTCGGCAGAGCCGCGCCGCAGCTCCAACGTGTCCGAACCCGACCTCCAATCGCTCAAGATCGACCGCTCG
>JBIKYW010000276.1:0-4771 GCA_044355055.1 Planctomycetota bacterium
GCGCCGTCTTGCTCGCGGCCCTGTTCGAGGTGCACCGCAGGTACGGAGTCGAGCGACTCTCCCATCGCCACGCCCTCGCCGACCTCGAGCCACGAATTCATGCCGCGACGGTCGCGTGCGGTTGGGCCTTCGTCGGCGTCCCCGGGGGACTGACGTTCTTCGCCGAGGACCTGCTGTTCCACGAGCTGGTCCACCGCTCTCCCCTCGCCACGGTGTTGTTCGTGGTCACGACCGGGTTCAACGCGATCGCCTTCTATCGCATGTACCTCGGGGTGTTCTGTGGATCGCGTCGCGACCATCACGCGAGCACCTCGACGCAGCAGGACGCGTTACCAAGCCTCGCGCCGCGCGGACTGCACGCGTTTCTGCTCGTAGGAACGCTGCTGCTCTACGTTCTCGGTTTCGCGCCGATGCTGTTGCTCTAGCCGAACAGAACACGGGCGCCGATCGCCACACCGACGAGATCGGCGACCACGTGCGTCCACCAACCGGGCCAGATCGAGCCCCAGCGCAGGTAGCAGAGCGACCAAGCGCAGCCCGCGACGAAGACCGCCGCGGAAGCGGCGAGGCCCGCGGAAGTGCCGAAGAGCACACAGAACGTCACGACGTGGTGGGAGGTGAAGAGCATCGCGGCGAGCGGCACGGCGGCGCGCGCTCCGACGAGCGTCTCGCAGCGCCGATACACGAACCAGCGCCAGAAGTACTCTTCGAGCAGCGAGTTCAGGAACGAAATGGCGATGGCCGCGGCCGCGAAGCGCAGCGGCGTGCCGATGCCGGAACTGTCGACGCTGCGCCGCAGGGCGTCTGGGTCGAGCAGCCGCTCGCCGACGAGCGCGTACCCTCCGAGAACGACCACAACGACGAGCACCGAGAGGAGAGCGGCCCCGAGCCATGCCTCGCGACGACGCTCGGCCCGGAGTGGCGACCACGCAATGCGTTCGCGCGCAACCCACAGCGTCCAGACGAGCGGCGCAAGGGCGATCCAAGCACGCGCCACCATGTAGATCCCCTGCCCCGTAGCGCCCGGGAAGAACACGTAGGCCGCCAGCGAGCCCACGGTGGTCGCGGGAGCCGTCAGCGCAAGCCAAAGGGCCGCGCGAGCTCGATTCGAGTTCGGCTTCATGGCCTCCAACATCGACCGCGACTGCCGCCAAGGCGACGCAATCCCGCTGAGCGCGCCATGAAGCGCCGCGGATCGATCGCGCTCAGGCCATCCCGCCGTTCACGGACAGCACCTGCCCAGTCATGTAGGCGGCGCCCGGCGAGAGCAGGAACGCCACCACGCTCGCAACCTCCTCGGGCTTGCCGAAGCGACGCAGCGGGATGCGCTCGACGATCTCCTCCTGCGGCAGGCCCGCCGTCATGTCCGTCTCGATCAGGCCGGGCGCGACGCAGTTCACCGTAATCTGGCGCTTGGCGAGCTCCTGAGCGAGCGAGCGCGTGGCGCCGATGATGCCTGCCTTGGACGCGCTGTAGTTCACTTGACCGCGGTTGCCCGCGACGCCGGAGACCGACGAGAGCGTGACGATGCGACCGCCGTCGCGCAGCTGCACCATCGGCATGACGAGCGGCTGGAGGACGTTGTAGAAGCCGTCGAGGTTGGTGCGCAGCACGCGGTCCCAGTCCTCGCCCTTCATCGACGGGAACGGGCCGTCCGCGGTGACTCCAGCGTTGCAGACGACCCCCCAGTAGGCGCCGTGCGCTGCCACGTCAGCTTCGAGCGCGGCCTTGGCGCCCGCGCGATCGGCCACGTCGAACGGCACGAGCGTCACGCTGGCTCCGCTCGCGCGAGCGAGCGCGGCGACCTCCTCAGCGGCGGCACCCTGCGAGCGGTAGTTGAGCGCCACGTCGAAGCCCGCGCGGGCAACTTCGAGGGCGATCGAGCGGCCGATGCCGCGACTGGCTCCGGTGACGAGGACACGGCGCTTCTTCTGGCTCATGGGCCGCACAGGGTACGCGCTCGCAGGCGGCGCGATCCAACGCGGCGCCCGATTCGCGGTTGCAAGCTCCGCGCGCGCGCCGAAGATGCTCTCGCCGTGCCCCGCCCTCACCCCATCCCGGAGACTCGCTGGCCGACCCGCGCCGAGGCCGCGGAGAGCCGCATGTTCTCACCGCTGCGCTGTGGCGCGTTCACGTCCCGCACGCGCACCTGGGTGCCCGCGATGGTCCCTTGGCGCGCGACCGAGGACGGCGAGGCGACCGAGGACGTCGTCGACTGGTACCGCCGCTTCGCGGATGGACGGCCCGGCGTGATCGTGATCGAAGCGACGGGCGTGCGCGATGTGCCGAGCGGTCCGCTCCTGCGCATCGGCCACGACCGCTTCGTCCCCGGGCTGCGCCGCATCGTCGAGGCCGTGCGCGAGGCGAGCGGCGGCGAGACGCGGCTCTTGGTGCAGCTGATCGACTTCCTCGCCGTGCGACGTCGGCCCGAGACGGAGAAGTTCGTGCGGCGCTTCCTCGAGTTCACGCCGCGCCACCGCGAGCGGCTCGCGGCGCTCGGGATCGCAGCGGACAGCGACGACGCGCTGCGAGAAGCGATGCTCGCACTTCCGCACGAAGCCATGCTCGATTTGCTCACGCCTCGCGAACGCGAGGCACTGGAGTTCGGCTACCGCGAGCGCGTGACCGACACGCACCTCCCCCACATCGCCGAGCTGCCCCGCACGCTGCCGTCGCTCTTCGCCGACGCCGCGGCGCGCGCGAAAGAGGCCGGTTTCGACGGCGTCGAGCTGCACTGCGCGCACGCGTACACGCTCGCCTCGTTCCTCTCGTGCACGAATGATCGCTCCGATGGCTACGGCGGGTCTCGCGAGAACCGCGCGCGGCTGCCGCTCGAAGTGTTCGCCGCCGTGCGCGCTCGCGTGGGCACCGACTTCACGGTCGGAGCGCGCTTCTTGGGCGACGAGATCATCGACGGCGGCTCGCGCATCGACGACGCCTGTGACTACGCCGTGCGCTTTGCGCGCGCGGGCTTCGACTTCCTCTCGCTCTCGACGGGCGGGAAGTTCGACGACGCGGCCCAGCCCAAGGTCGGCGAGGCGGTCTATCCCTACACGGGACCGAGCGGCCACGAGTGCATGCCGACCGTGCGCATCGACGATCCGTCAGAGCCGGGTGCGCGCGGGCCGTTCGGGCGCAATCTGCACCTCGCCGCCGCGGTGCGCGAGCGCGTGCGCGCCGCGGGCTGCGCGACTCCGATCGTCGGAGCCGGCGGCATCGCGACCTTCGAGCTCGCCGAGCGCGCGCTCGCGGACGGCGCCTGCGACTTCGTCGCCGCCGCGCGGCAGTCGCTCGCGGATCCCGACTGGTGGCGCAAGGTCGAGGAAGGCCGCGGCGCGAGCGTGCGACGCTGCAAGTTCACCAACTACTGCGAGGCGCTCGACCAGCGCCACAAGCAGGTCACCTGCCAGTTGTGGGATCGCGACCTCGAGAGCCCCGCGCCATGGGGCCGCGCGCAGGTGTCGCGCTCCGAGGACGGCAAGCGCCGTCTGCTCGCGCCGCCCGACGGCCGCTGAAAACGCGCGTCGGCGCCGCGGAGCGTACTCCGCGACGCCGACAGGCACTTCGAGCGCGATGCTCAGCCCGCCGTGACGGTCGCGCTGAACTTGATGTCGCCTTCCTGCACGGACTCGCTCTTGAACGAGGTGCCTTGGAACTCACCTTCGCGACGCGACTCGACCTTCAGGGTGCCGTCGATCGAGAGCGATGCGGGCAGCTTGCTCTTGGGGTCGAACAGCAGCTTGCCCTCGAGCTCGACCGAGTAGGTGGTCTCGACGAGCGTCGGAAGCGTCGGCTCGAAGGCGCGGCCGCGACCACCGCCGCCGCCCATGCCCTGTTCTTCCATCGTCCCAGAGGCGGTGATCTCTAGCTTGATCACGTGATAGCTGACGCCATCGACGTCTTCCGTTTCCTCGGCGAGGGTCGCCTTGCCTTCGAGATCGGCCTGCATGAGCACCGAGCCCGCCATGCTGCCGCGGGGCCCGCGCGGTCCACGGCGGCCGCCGCCGCCGCCCTCGCCTCCACCGCCACCACCGCCACCGTCCTGCGGGCGCTGGAAGAGGATGTTCGAGAGGTCGAGCCCCAGCCCGCGCTGGATCGTGCCCTTCTCGAGCTCCCAGCTGTCGCCCGCAGCGACCTCGCCTTCGGGCAGGAACTCATCGAGCGCGAGGGTCAGGTGGTGGCCGACTAGGGCCTCGCCGGGGGCGTCACCCTCCTTGACCTCGGCCGCGACGTTGCCTTCCTCGTCGAGGCTGAGCTCGACCGTGACGCCATCGAGAGCGCCCTTGCGCTCACGGGTCTGCTCTTCGCCGCCGAAGATCATCGAAGTGGATCCCTCGAACTCGCCGAACGTGCGCCGGACCTTGGTCGGCTTGCCGTCCTTGTGCTCGAGCACCTTGTCCGTCCACGTCACCTCGCTCGACTCGGCCATCCCCATGCCAGCCCCACCGCCGGGCATCTCCACGGGCTGACCATCGCGCTCCATGCGCATCGAGGTCGTTTCCATCTCCATCTCCATGGAGCTCGTGTAGCCGACGCTGCGCTCAGCGGTGTAGTCGGTGCGAAGCTCGACCAGGGCCAAGGCACCAAGCCCCAGCACGGCGACAGACCAGTTGCGGACGTTCATCAAAGTTCTCCTAGGTGGGACTCGCCCCGCCTCGCATAGGTGGCAGGACGTCGAAGCGGTTCGACATCCTACGAACCGCAGGCCCGTCTCGCGGTTCCGAAGTTCCGACCGAAGTCGTCCCCGGAGCGTACGGGCAACAAGGCGGAC
>JBIKYW010000277.1:0-4766 GCA_044355055.1 Planctomycetota bacterium
CGGTGACTTCCACGAGGTCGCGGGACAGCTCAAGCAGGCCGAGCTCGCCTTCAAGTTCAGCTTGGAAGTGCGCAACAAGTTGATCGACGCGTACCGCGAGACCATGCGGATGAGCGTCTGAGGTAGGAACGGATGAACTTCGAACTCAACAACCTCTTCGACGCCGCCCTGAAGGCCCCCGCGCGCACCAAGCTCGTGGTGGTGCTCTCGATCGTCGCCGTGCTCGGCGCGTTCGGCATCGGGAGCTGGCTCTCCTCGCGCCCCCACTTCGTGAAGCTCTACACCGAGCTCTCCGACGCGGAGCGTGTCGCGGTCGAGAAGTCGCTCGCCGAGGCGCAGATCCGCTACCGAGTCAGCGACTTCCCCGGCCCCTTCGTGATCTACGTCGACGAGCCGCAGTTCGATCAAGCGCAGATCGCCGTCGCGCTGTCCGAGTCGCTCAAGACGCAACCCAAGGGCATCGACTCTTCGGCCTCGGGCGCGTCCACGATCTTCCTCTCCGCCGGCGAGCGCGCGCAGAGCATGCAAAAGCGCGAGTGGCAGGAGACCGAACACCTCCTCGAGCAGCTCGAGTTCGTCACCGACGCGACGGTCACGACCTCGATGCCCGACACCTCCCCGCTGCGGGCGAAGAAGCCTGTGCAAGTCTCGGTGGCGCTCTCGCTCAAGGGCGTCGGCGATCTCACGACCGAGCAGGCGGCCAACGTCGCGAAGCTCGTCCGCTTCCGCTTCGGCGTGCCCGCTGAAAACGTGATCATCACGGACCAGTCGGGCCGCACGCTGCACGACCCGACCGCGGACGAAGATGGCGGTCGCATGTCGCGCGAGTTCCTCGCGCAGGCCGAGGACTACGAGCGCGAGCTCGCCGCCAAGGCGAACCGTCACCTCGAGCAGACCTTCGGCGCACGCAAAGCGCTGGTCACGGTCACCTCGCAATGGAACTACGACCAGAGCACGATCATCGACGAGAAGATCGACCCTGAGACGGTCGCCCTGCAAGTCGACACCAAGGAGACGAGCACACCGCTCGGCTCGGCCTCGGGTGCCGGAGGCGTGACGGGCGTCTCAGCGACCGCTCCGAGCGAGTTCGGCAACGAGTCCGCGGCCGTTCCCACAGCACCTGTCGCCGCAGGCAGCGCACAGACCTCGAAGACCAAGGATCAGAAGACGACCTACGAGGCCAGCCGCTCGCGCACGCAGACGGTGCGCACGGTCCCGCGCCTCGAGCGGCTCTTCGTGTCGCTCACGCTCGACGAGAGCCTCTCGGCGCGGCGCGCGGAGATTCAAAAGATCGTCGAGGCGGCCGTCGGCTTCGACAGCAGCCGCCAGGACATCATCGGTGTCACCACGACGGCATTCGCAGCTCCGGAGGTCGCCGCCGACTCCACGCCCAGCAGCCAAGGCAATGGAACGACCGCGGTGGAAGACGAGGGGCCGAGCGCGATGACGCAGCTCCTGATCGAGCGCGGCGTCGAGATCGCCGCGGCCGTCGCGTTCCTCGCGTTGCTGTTCACGAGCCTGCGCGGTGCGCGCAAGGAAAGCGGCTCCGAGCTCGCCGGTGCAGCGACCGCCGCGACTGCCGGCGGTGGTCCTAGCGGCGACGCAAGCATCGACCCCGAGGCCCTCGCGCGGGCCCAGATCGAAGAGCTCGTCCGCACCGACCCGCGCCGAGTGGGCGAGATCCTGTCGCGCTGGGTCGACGAGAAGGCTACGGCGAAGGTCTGAGCCATGAGTTCCTCGAAGGAAATGAGCGGCGCACAGAAAGCCGCGGCGTTCCTGATGAGCCTCGACAAGGAGGCCGCGGCGAGCGTCATCAAGCACATCGACGAGAAGGTGATCGTCGAGGTCGTAGAGGCGATGGCGCGACTCGAAGCCGAGATGGTGGCGATCGACGCCGTTCGCGCGCTCGACCGCGAGTTCGTGAAGACGCTCCGCAAGCCGCGCGCCACGCGCCTGCGCAGCGAGGACGAGCTGCGCACGATGCTCGAGCAGACGCTCGGCAAGTCGCAGGCCGGCGAGCTCTTCAAGAAGATCCAGCAGCGACTGCTGCACGAGCGTCCGTTCCTCGCCATCGAAAAAGAGCCCGCGGAGCTGATCCACAAGGCACTGGAGCGCGAGTCGGACTCCGTGGCCGCGCTCGTACTCGCTCACCTCGATCCCTCGCTCTCCGCCGAGCTCTTGAGCCTCATGGAAGGCGAGCGAGCACTGTCGATGATCCGCCGCATGGCGACGCTGGTGCCGCCGAGCTTCGAGACGCTCGTCGCGATCGCACAGGACCTGCAGGCGCGCGTGCGCGAGGCAGCGAGTGGTCCCGTGGCGCCGGACACGGGCGCGCGACTGCGCACGATCGCCGAAGTGCTGAACTACAGCCAACCGGAGGTCGAGAAGAACGTCCTCGATGGCATCCACCGCGACGACGCCAAGATGGCGACGAACATCCGCGAGTTCATGTTCACTTGGGAGAATCTCTCGGATCTCGACAGCCGCGCGATGCAGAAGGTGCTCGGCTCGATCGACACGCGCACCCTCGCGATCTCGCTCAAGGGTTCGTCGGCGGCCGTCGAGCAGAACATCATGGCCAACCTGAGCTCGCGCGTCCGCGACATGGTCAAGGACGAGCGCGAGATCGCCGGCGCCATGAACGTGCGCGACATCCAAGCAGCGCGCGCCGAGGTCATGAAGGCCGTGCGGACCCTGATGGAGTCCGGCGAGTTCCGCCCAGCGCGGGCAGGAGAAGAGCTTGTCTCCTGAGAATCTCGTCGTGAAGCTCGGCGTCGCACCGCGCGCCGTGACGCTCTGCCGCGGAGGACTCGCGGGACTCATCGAACGCCGCGTCGCGCTCGCGCGCGCGGAGGGCGAGCGGGTGGCGAGCGCCAAGGCAGCGCGCGCGCTCGAACTTGCCGCCGAACGCCTCGATCGCGCTCGCGAAGAGGCGCAGGCCGCACTTGCGCGCAACACGGTCCAGCTCGCAGTCGAAATCGCGCGCACGCTGGTCCGCAAAGAGCTGATCGCGGGCACGCACAACCTCGAATCGATGGTCCGCGAGGCACTGGCGGCCTCCGGCGCCGGCCGCGGCCCGTGTACGGTCCACCTCAACCCCGCGGACATCGCGGCACTCGAAGGCGTGCGCTTCCGTGCGGGAACCGAGCTCGAGCCGGACGACGCGGTCGCGCGCGGCGACGTCCACGTCGAGACGCCCCACGGCTTGCTCGTGCGCGAAACCTCGGAGGCTCTGCGATCGATCCACGAGCGCCTGCTAGGGGAGCTCTCGTGAACCTCGACCTCGAACGTTGCCGTCGCGCCATCGGCGAAGCCGCTGCCCCCCACTTCCGGGGCCGCGTCGAGAACGTCTCGGGCGTGATGATCGAAGCGACGGGCGTTCCGGCGGCGATCGGCGAGCTGTGCCGCATCCGTCGCGGCCCCGTCGACAGCCCCGATGCCCTCGTCGATGCCGAGGTGGTCGGCTTCCGTGGCGCGAGCACGCTGCTCATGCCGCATGGCGACATCGTCGGAATTGCACCGAATCAGCCGGTAATCGCGCTGAAGCGTCCCTTTTGCGTCCCCGTGGGCCGCGAACTGCTCGGCCGCATGCTCGACGGCTTCGGCGATCCGATCGACGCGGGCCCGCGCATCCCCGAGCTCGAGCTGCGCAACGTGCGAGCGGACTCGCCGGATCCCTTGTCTCGCAAGCCCATCGACGAGCCGTTGCAGACCGGCGTGCGCGCGATCGACGGCTTCGCCACGCTCGGCCGTGGTCAGCGCCTCGGCATCTTCGCCGGTTCGGGCGTCGGCAAGTCGACTCTGCTCGGCCAGATCACGCGCGGAACCGACGCGCAGGTAATCGTGGTGTGCCTCGTGGGCGAGCGTGGCCGCGAAGTGCGCGCGTTCGTCGATGAAGTGCTCGGACCCGAGAACACTCCGAAGTCCGTGATGGTCGTCGCCACGTCCGACCGACCGCCGATCGAGCGCTTCATGGCACCGTTCGTCGCGGTCACCGTGGCGGAGTGGTTCCGCGACCAAGGTCTCGACGTCCTTTTGGTGATGGACTCGATCACGCGCTTTGCAGCCGCGTCGCGTGAGATCGGCCTCGCCGCCGGCGAGCCGCCGACCGTGCGCGGCTTTCCGCCGAGCTTCTTCGCGACCGTCCCCAAGCTCGTCGAGCGCATGGGACGCACGCAAAAGGGCTCGATCACCGGACTGCTCACGATCCTGCTCGACGGGGACGACGTGAACGACCCTGTGGCCGACACGCTGCGCGGTCTGCTCGACGGCCACCTCGTGTTGTCGCGCGACCTCGCACAGCGCGGTCACTATCCCGCGATCGACGTCCTCGCGAGCCTCTCGCGCCTCCTGCCGGCGCTCTCGAACGAGGTCCAGCGCAGCGAAGCGAGCTCCGTCCGCGGGCTGCTCGCCGCATGGAAGGAAGGCCGCGATCTGGTGGAAATCGGCGCGTACAAGCCCGGGACGAATGCGCGACTGGACGCGGCCATCGCGCTGCGACCCGCGCTCGATCTGCTGCTGCGACAGGGCACACACGAGACAACGCCGCTCGCCGAGACGCGCGACCTCGTCGCGCAGCTCGCGCGCGCGGCTCTCGCGCAAGAAAAGCTCGCCCGCGAAGCACGGCCGGCCGGCAGCGCCCCCGCACGAGGAAAGAAGTAGTCCATGCGCCGCTTTCAGTTTCCGTTGGCCCGACTGCAGCGAGTGCGAGAGCTCGGCGAAGAGCTCGCGCGCAGCGAGTTGCTCGGCGCCGAGGCGGCCCTGAG
>JBIKYW010000278.1:0-4765 GCA_044355055.1 Planctomycetota bacterium
TCCGTGCGCGCGGCGACGTGATCGAGATCTTCCCCGCGTACGAGGAGGAGCGGATCCTGCGCGTGGAGCTCTTCGGCGACGACGTCGAGGCGTTGGTCGAGGTCGATCCGCTGCGCGGCGAAGTGCTGCGCGAGCTGAAGCAGGCGACGATTTATCCCGCGACGCACTACGTCGCGCCGATGGATCGACTCTTGAAAGCCTGCGAGCAGATCGAGGGCGAGCTCGAGCCGCGGCTCGCGCAGCTGAAGTTGCAGGGCAAGCTCTTGGAGGCGCAGCGGCTGGAGCAGCGCACGAAGCACGACCTCGAGATGCTGCGCGCGACCGGCGTGTGCAACGGCATCGAGAACTATTCGCGCTTCATGGATGGGCGCGCAGCGGGCGAGGCGCCGTTCACGCTGCTCAACTATTTCCCCGAAGATTGGCTCGTTTTCATCGACGAGAGCCACGTCACCGTGCCGCAGATCGGCGGCATGTACCGCGGCGACCGTTCGCGCAAGGAAGTGCTCGTCGACCACGGCTTCCGCCTGCCGAGCGCGCTCGACAACCGTCCGCTGCGCTTCGAGGAGTGGGAGAAGCTCGTGAAGCAGGTGGTGTTCATCTCGGCCACGCCGTCGAAGTACGAGCTCGAGAACTCGAAGGGTCGACTCGCGGAGCAGATCGTGCGGCCGACGGGCTTGCTCGATCCGGCCATCGAGATGCGGCCCGCAGCGACGCAGGTGGACGACCTGCTCGCCGAGATCCGCCGCACGGTGAAGGCGGGCTGGCGCGTGCTCGTCACGACGCTGACCAAGCGCTCGGCGGAAGAACTCACGACCTACTACCAAGAGCTGGGCGTCAAGGTGCGCTACCTGCACTCGGAGATCGATGCGCTCGAGCGCTCGGCGATTTTGCGCGACTTGCGCCTCGGCGCTTTCGATGTGCTCGTCGGCATCAACCTTCTGCGCGAGGGCCTCGACTTGCCCGAAGTCGCGCTCGTGGCGGTGCTCGACGCCGACAAGGAGGGCTTCCTGCGCTCGACGACCTCGCTGATCCAGACCTGCGGCCGAGCGGCGCGCAATGCCGATGGTCGCGTCATTCTCTACGCGGACAAGGAGACGGACTCGATTCGCGCGACGCGCGGCGAAGTCGACCGACGCCGCGCGCTGCAGCTCGAATACAACACGGTGCACGGCATCACGCCGAAGACGATCCTGAAGCCGATCCGTGATTCGATCGAGTCCCTGTACGACATGGACTACGTCGAGGTCGCCGACCTGCCGGGTGCGCGCGGCGGCAAGGTGGCCGAGTCGGATCCGGCGCGGAGCTGGGATGCCGCGAAGTTGCGCGGCGAAATGGCGAAGCTGCGCGACGAGATGCTGCACGCCGCGGGCGAGATGCGCTTCGAGGACGCGGCGAAGCTGCGGGACCGCCTGCGCGAGCTCGAGGCGCTGGAGCTCGCGCGCTGAGCGTGCGCGGCACGAAGCTTCCAAGCCGCTAGACTCCCGCGAGTAGCCGTGACTGCGCCCCGCTGGTCGATCGACGAAGTGCCCGAGAAGCCGGGCGTGTACCTGTTCCGCGACGACGCGGGTGTGGTGCTCTACGTCGGCAAGGCACGCAAGCTGAAGAGCCGCTTGCGCTCCTATCGGCGGCCAGGCGGCGACGGGCGGCTCCTGATCCGCTTCATGGAGGATGTCGCGGCGAGCGTCGAGACGATCGTCACGCGCACCGAGGGCGAGGCGCTGTTGCTCGAGGATGCGCTGATCAAGCAGCACAAGCCGGCGCACAACATCCGGCTCAAGGACGACAAGTCGTTCCGCATGCTGCGCCTCGACAGCGAGGAGTTCCCGCGCTTTCGCTTCGTGCGCGAGCGCAATCCGCGCGTCGATCACCGCGGCGACGAAGCCAAAGGCCGTTCGCGGCTGTTTGGGCCCTTCGTCAGCTCGCGCGCGTTGCGCAAGACGCTGAGCGAGCTGCATCGAGTGGTTCCGATGCGCGACTGCCCCGACTCGGTGTTCGCGAATCGTTCCCGCCCGTGCATCAAGCATCAGATCGGACTTTGCGCGGCACCGTGCGTCGGGCTCATCTCGCGCGAGGACTACGCCAAGCTCGTCGAGAAGGCGGCGGCGGTTCTTCTCGGGGACACGGCGGAAGTGGAAGCGGAGATCGAGACCCGCATGCTCGCGGCGTCGGCGGAGCTGGAGTACGAGCGCGCGGCGCAGTGGCGCGATCGGCTCGCGGCGCTGCGACGGACCGTCGAGCGACAGGGCGTGCGGCCAAGTGACCGCGCCGCACGCGATGTGCTCGCGCTGGCGCGTCGAGGCAGCGAGGCGGTCGTGCATCGACTCGCCTTCCGCGAGGGGCGCATGGCGGAGAGTCGCTCGCACCTCTTCCGCTCGGAGCTGCCGGACGAGGAGCTCTGGCACGACGTGCTGACGGCGCTCTACGGCGGCGGTCGGCGCGAGGTTCCGCCCGAGGTCGTGCTCGGCGTCGAGCCGGCGGAGCTCGAGTTGCTCGAGGGTGCGCTCGGTGGCGGCACGCGCTTCGTCGTCCCGCAGGGCGGCGAGCGCAAGCGCATGCTGGAGCTTGCGCACGAGAATGCACGGACGGCCCTCGCCAAGCGCGAGACTGAGGAAGCGTTCGAGCAGAGCGCGCTGGAGAAGCTCGCGACCCTATGCGATCTCGGGGAGCCGCCCGAGGTGATCGACTGCTTCGACATCTCCAACTTGCAGGGCACGAACGTCGTGGCGAGCCGCGTGCGTTTCCGCGGCGGCCACCCAGACAAGGCGGGCTATCGACGGTTCAAGGTGCGGGGCGTCGAGGGGCAAGACGACTTCGCGTCGATGAAGGAGGTCGTCGGTCGCTCGCTTTCGCGAGGCGTCGAGGAAGACGACTTGCCCGATCTCGTGGTGATCGACGGCGGCGCGCAGCAACTGGCGAGTGCGCTCGCGGCGCGCGACGAAGCGGGTGCGTGGGACGTTCCGATGATCGGCCTCGCCAAGGCGCGCTCCGAGCGCAGTGTCGCGGGCGCGCGCAAGGAACGCAGCGAGGAGCGCGTGTTCTTACCGGGCGCGAGCGAGGCGATCGAGCTCGCGCGGCACGATCCTTCGCGGCTCCTCTTGGAGCGCATCCGCGACGAGGCGCACCGCTTCGCGATCACGTATCACCGCAAGGAACGCGGACGGATCGTGAGCGCCCTCGATTCCATCGACGGGGTGGGCGACGCGAAGCGTAAGGCTCTCTTGCGGCGCTTTGGCAGCGTGGCGGGCGTGCGCGAAGCCAGCGTCGAGGCGCTCGCTGCGATCCCCGGCATCGGTCCCGAGCTGGCGCAGCGCATCAAGCTGGCCCTCGAAAAGCCGGAGGTCCGGTGAAGTTCGCTCGGACGATGGTCGCACTCGCGTGCGTCGCCACGAGCGCATGCAGCGTGCTGCCGGAGCTCTCGGAGTCGGACGCGCGCCGTATTCGAGGTCCGCTCGGCACGCGCATGCCCGAGCCCTTGCTGATGAACTTCCCGCAGCTCGGGCTTCGACGCGGCGTGGTGCAGCCCGAGGGACAGCTCGCCCTCTCGAGCGTGATTTCTTACTCGTCGATCTACGAGGTGGGCACCCGCGGCGCGGATCTCGTGACGATGGACGGAGAGCTCGCTCAGGCGACGCTGCGCGCCCGCTATGGATTGGGGAGCGGATTCGAGCTGGAGACGCAGGCGGGTGTGTTGCACGGCGGTGGCGGTTCCCTCGACCGATTCGTGGCGGACTGGCACGCCTTCTTCGGGTTGCCCAACGGCGGACGCGAGGCTGCGGAGGATGACCGCTTCGACATGCGCGTGATCCGCGCTGGCGTCGAGGGCTACGCGCTGCAGCCCAACGAGCTCGGCTGGCAGGATCTGGCCTTCACGCTCGCGTGGGGGAGCGACGTGCCCCGCGACGGGGGCCGAGGTTCGCTGGTGCGCGCCACCGTCGAACTTCCGACGGGCTCCGAGGCCGATGGGTTTGGCAACGGCGAGGTCGACTTCGGGCTCGGCTGGAACGGTGAGTTCGCGCTCGGCCGCTCGACCTTGTTCGCCTGCGCGAGCTGGGTCCACGCAGCGCGTTCGAGCGCCCTGCGGCGCGCGGGGATCACGCTGGAGGAGCGCGTGTGCTTGGGCGGCGCTTGGGAACTGCGGCTCACGGAGAGCACCTCCGCGTTGGTGCAGCTCGAGTGGCTGAGCCCGCTGACGCAATCGCTGGAACTCGAAGAAATCGACGCTTCCTATGCGGACTTCGTGGTGGGCTTCTCGCGCGACCTCGGGCACGACCTGCGCGCGAGCGTCGGCTTTCAGGAGGACCTGCTCGCGGCGGCGGGCGCGGACTTCGCGCTCGTCTTCGGGCTCGGCTGGCGCATGTAGAGACCCGTGCTCAGCGCTCGCCGATGACCAAGTCGAAGGCGAGCGACGGATCCTTGGGCTGGGGGAACTCGACCGGGGAGGCGCCCGGCGCCGAGACCTCGATGCGGCCTCCGGGGAGGAAGGGCACCGGCCCGAGGCGGAACGATCCATCGCGCGTGCTCCAGCTGCGCTGCGACTCGTGTTCGAGCGGCGGAGCGACGAGCCCAAAGCGCACGAGCGCGTCGCCCGGTGCGATGGCGAGCAGCGCGGCGTCCACGACCGGCGCGCCGCGCGCATCGAGGACGCGCCCGTAGAGCTCGACGGCGGGTGCGAGCACCAGCAGGTACTCGCCGTCGTGCTCCGCGGAGAGGTAGCGATCCCCGCCGATCAAGATCCAGCCTGCGCCCGTGGCTTGAAGCTCTCCGT
>JBIKYW010000279.1:0-4747 GCA_044355055.1 Planctomycetota bacterium
AATCCCCGCGCATCTCTTCAACTCCTTGCTCACGCGGGTGACGTCGAACAGCGTCACGCTCTCGCTGCAAGCGAGCGAAGCCCTCGACGCCCACGTCACGTACACGCGTCTCGGCAAGAGCGACGAGTTCCGCACGAAGCCCGTGCGCTGTGAGAAGGGCCTCGTCGTGGCGATCGAACTCGACGGGCTCGATCCGAATACGGAGTACCGCTACACGCTGCACACGCAGCGCGCGACCGACGAGAAGCCGCAGGCCGCCGCGGAGCGTGGCTTCGTCACGCAGCGCAAGCCGGGGACGCCCTTCACCTTCGCGATCCAAGCCGACTCGCACCTCGACAGCAACGTCGACCCGCAGCACTACGTGCGCACGCTCGAGAACATCGTCGCCGACCGGCCCGACTTCCTCGTCGACCTCGGCGATACGTTCATGACCGACAAGTACCCGCGCTTCCGCGACTCGGCGGCGCAGTACGAGGCGCAGCGCTACTACTTCGGGCTCGCGTGTCAGTCCGCGCCGCTCTTCATGGTGCTCGGAAACCACGACGGCGAGTACGGACATGGCGCGGGCAAGGGCGGAATCCTCGAGTGGTCCTATCAGATGCGCGTCGAGCGCTTCCCGCCGCCGCGGATCGCCGAGGGCGGGATCTTCAGCGGACGCACGAGCAACGAAGGCGGACAGAGCTCGAACTACTACGCGTTCGAGTGGGGCGACGCGCTGCTCGTCGTGCTCGATCCCTTCTCCTACACCACGGCGCGCCCACGTGGAGAAAACAAGGTGCTCGGCGACGACGCATGGTCCCGCACGCTCGGCCGCGAGCAGTACGACTGGCTCGCGCGCACTCTGGCGAGCTCCAAGGCCACGCACCGCTTCGTGTTCATCCACCACTTGGTCGGCGGCCTCGGCAAGGACGCGCGCGGCGGCGCGGAGAGCGCGCCCTTCTTCGAGTGGGGCGGCAAGAACGCCGATGGGAGTGACGGATTCGAACAGCACCGTCCGGGTTGGGGCAAGCCGATCCACACGCTCCTGCGGGAACACAAGGTGCAGGCGGTCTTCCATGGCCACGACCACATCTTCGTGCACTCCGAGTTCGAGGGCGTGACCTACCAGTGCCTACCGCAGCCTGGCAACCCGCAGGGGGGAACGCGCAGCGCGGAGGACTATGGCTATCGGTCGGGCACGATCCTCGGGAGCCCCGGCTACCTGCGCGTGCACGTGGCGCCGGAGTCCGCAAAGGTCGAGTTCGTTCGCTCGAATGCCCTCGCCGCCGACGGCGGACGGAACCGCGCACGACTCGAGCCGAACGGCACGGTGATGCACTCGTACACGCTCGCGCCTCGCGAGTGACGAGCGTCAGGCGAGCAGGGGCGCGATCACCCGACCGGCGACGTCGGTCAGGCGGAAATCGCGGCCCTCGCTGCGGAACGTCAGCCGCTCGTGATCGAATCCGAGCAGGTGCAAGAGCGTCGCGTGGAGGTCGTGCACCTCGACGGGACTCTCCGTGATGAAGTAGCCGAGCTCGTCCGTCGTGCCACAGGTGACACCCGGTCGAATGCCACCGCCCGCGAGCCAGATCGTGAAGCAGTGCGGGTGGTGGTCGCGGCCCAAGAACTTCGAGCCGTCGCGCTCTTCGTTCATCGGCGTACGACCGAACTCGCCGCCCCAGATCACGAGCGTGTCGTCGAGCAGCCCACGCTCCGCGAGATCCTCGACGAGCGCCGTGCTTGGGCGGTCGGTCTCTTCACAGCGCCGCCGCAGCGAGTGCAGCAGATCGTCGCTCTCCCCCGTGCCATGGCTATCCCAGCCCCAGTGGTAGAGCTGCACGAAGCGCACACCGCGCTCCAGCATGCGGCGCGCGAGCAGGCAGTGGTTCGCGAAGCTGCGCTCACCCGGCTTGGCGCCGTAGCGTTCGAGCACGTGAGCGGGCTCCTGCGAGAGCTCCAACAAGTCGGGAACGCTCGTCTGCATTCGATACGCCAGCTCGTACTGCGCGATGCGCGCTTCGAGCTCGGGATCGCCGCACTTCCCCACCCGCGCGCGCTGCAGGTCGCCTAGCGCGTCGAGCTCGCGCCGACGCTGCTCGCGAGCGACGCCCGCGGGGTTCGCCAGGAACGGCACGCCCTCCTTTCCCGGGCGGAAGCGCACACCCTGATGTTCGCCCGGAAGGAACCCCGCGCTCCACAGCGCGGCACCGCCGTCCGGTTGGTACTGGCCCGACGTGAGCACGACGAAGGCAGGCAGATCCTCGTTGATGCGGCCGAGCCCGTAGCTCACCCACGAGCCGAAGCTCGGACGCCCGATGCGCGCGTGCCCCGTGTGCGCGAACATCTGCGCCGGTGCATGGTTGAACTCCTTGGTGTGCATCGAGCGCACGATCGCGACCCTGTCGACGATGCGTGCGAAGTGGGGAAGCAGCTCGCTCACGACCGCACCGCTCTGTCCATGCTGCGCGAAGGAGAACGGCGAGCCGAGGAGCTTGGGCGTGCCCTTGATGAAGGCGAAGCGCTCCCCCTTGGTGAAGCTCTCAGGTATCGGCTGCCCATTCAGCTCGACGAGCTTCGGCTTGGGATCGAACAGATCGAGGCTCGACGGTGCCCCCGCCATGTGCAGGTACACGACGCGCTTTGCCTTTGGTGCGACGTGCGTTTGACCGTCGGCCCGTGCGGCGCGCGGAAGCAGCGATGACAGCGCAAGCGCTCCGAGCGAGAGCGAACTTCCGCTCAAGAAATGCCGACGTGTCAGCGCGCGTTGGCTCGAATCGAATGACATGCTCAGTTCCTCACCACCGCGTCGTCGAGGTTGAGAAGGACCGTCGCGACCGAGCTCCACGCTGCAAGCTCCGAGGCGTCTGCCGGATCGCGCTCGAGCGTCGCCACGCGCTCGCGCGCGCGCTCGGAGTCCGCATATTCCGCCCGCGACTGCGCAAGGAGCGCGAGCAAGCGTGCCGCTTCTCGTTCCGAAGGTGACCGCGCCGTCGCGGCTCGGAAGGCCCATGCGAGGCGCTCGCGATCCTCTCCTTCGCGCTCGCGCACGATCCGGCGAGCGAAGGCCAGCGCACACTCGACGAACACCGGGTCATCGAGCAGCGCCAACGCTTGCAACGGAGTGTTCGTACGTTCTCGGCGCGTGCAGCTGACTTCGCGGCTCGGCGCATCGAAGAGCTGGAACGTGACGTACGGCGCGGTGCGTTTCGCGAAGGTGTAGAGGCCGCGACGATGCCCTTCGCGTCCCGCGCTCTCTCGCCAATCATCCCCTGAGTACGCGGAGTTCCACGTCCCCGCGGGCTGCGCAGGAAACACGCTGCCGCCGCCCACGGATTCCGCCAAGAGCCCCGAGATCGCAAGCGCGTTGTCGCGCAGCATCTCGGCTTCCATGCGGAAACGCGCGCCGCGTGCGAGTTGCACGTTGTTGCGATCGCGCTCGTACTCCGCTCGCGGCACGTCCGCAGTGCGCCGGTAGGCGGCCGAGGACACGAGCGTCTCGACGAGCGCCTTCATGTCCCAGCCGCGCTCCATGAACTCGACGGCAAGCCAATCGAGCAGCTCGGGATGCGACGGTGCATCGCCGCGTAGACCGAAGTCCTGCACGGTGGCGACGAGCCCGCGGCCGAAAAGGAGCTCCCAAGTGCGATTGACGTGCGCGCGCGCCGCCAGCGGATTCGAAGGGCTGACGAGCCAGCGTGCGAGCGCAAGACGCGCAGGCTCGTCCGAAGAAAGACCTCCGAGGAACGTCGGAAGCCCCGGCTCCACGCGCTCTCCGGGGGCGAGGAAGCTGCCGCGAACGAAGACACGGGTCTCGCGAGGTGATCGGAGTTCCTCCATCACCATCACCGTCGGTAGCGAAGCCTCCAGCTCGCCGCGACGCTTGCGCAGCTGCGTCAGTTCATCAGCCCAGCGTCCGGCGAGCGGCGAGGGGCCTCGGCGATACCAGTCGCGCAGCGCGCGCGCTTCGTCCACGCTGCGCTCCTCCGCCGACCGCGCGAGGATTCCCGCGATCTCAGGCGTGATGCGGTCTTCGGTGTTGTGTCCTACGTCGAAGGAAAACCCGCCAGGTCCAGCGCCGTTTGCGACCTTCGCGACGAGCTGGTGCGCGCCCTTCGACATTCGAACCTGAAGCCGCGCGGGCGTTCCGCTGAACGTGCTGTAGTTGTCGGCCACGTGGATGAGCACCCCGTCGAGCCACACCCGCACGTGGTCATCCGCGCCGACGAAGAGCTCGAACAGTCCTTCTTGATCACACTCGAACTCGCGCACGAAGTACCACGCGGCGCGCGTCTCATCGAGCGTCCTGCGCGCGAACTCCGCATCGGTCCACTCCTGCGATTCGGTGGAAACTCGCTGTCCCGGTGCCACGCCGAGTTCGCGCTCGGGCCCATGGACGGTGTCGCGCGCCGCCTCGAAGCTGTCGGCCCGCAGCGGTCCGAGGACGCGCCACGCCGAGCGCTGCGGCGCGAGGAGCCGCGCCGCCATGCTCGCATCGTCGGAAAGCGAAATCCGCACCCGGCCAAGCGCGTGCCGTAAGAACCCCGACTCGAAGGAGAGCTTCACGCGCAGCTCCTGAGTGCCGTCGAAGCGAACGGGATCCGCGAAAGCAAAGATCGCTTCCCTCGGATGTCCGACGCCTCCGCCGACGGCCCAACCGGTCTCCGCGCGTCCATCGATCGAGTTCGCAGCACGGAACGGCCCGTTGTCTTGCTCGACGTCTCCGAGCGCAGCGGCGAGCGCGAGCGGCTAATCCTGCCCGGTCGTG
>JBIKYW010000280.1:0-4745 GCA_044355055.1 Planctomycetota bacterium
GCTCGCATTCGTCGTGCTCATGGTCGCGGCAGCGATTCGGTTGGCCACCCTGTCGGGACGCGGAGCCACAGGCGAGCTGGCGAGCGGGCTCGCGCTTTCGGCGCCCGAGGTGGCCCTCGTGATCGCGGTGGGGGTCGGTGGCGGCTTCCTCGCACCGCTGCTCGGGGTTGGCGGCGGAATCCTCGTAATTCCGATGCTGTTCCTGCTGCTCTCCGACACGAGCTACCTCGAAGTGCGCGCGTGCAGCATGGCGATGAGCATCGTCAACGCAGCGCAGTCGGTGTGGCTGAACTTCCGCGACGGCCGCATCGACTTCCGTGCAGCCGCGCCGTACGCCGTGATTGCGGTGGTGGGCGCTCTCGTCGGCGCGTGGCTGGTTCATCTGCCCGGCTGGGGCGAAGTCGCGCGGATCGCGCTGACCGTGGTGCTGCTCTTCGTCGCCGTGCGTTTCGCGCTCGATGTCCGCTCTACACGGGCGTGAGCGGGAACGCGATCGGGATCGCGACGAGTGCGACGGCCATCACGACGAGGTCGAGCGCGGCGCCGACTCGCAGGAAGTCCGAGAAGCGATAGCCACCCGGTCCGTAGACCATCAGGTTCGTTTGATAGCCGAAGGGCGTCGCGAAGCCGCACGACGCGGCGAACATGATCGCGATCAAGAACGGATGGAAGTCGACGCCGAGCTTGGCGGCCGAAGCCATCGCGATCGGATACATGAGCGCGGCGGTCGCGTTGTTGCTGAGCAGCTCGGTGAGCAGCATCGTCACCAGATAGAGTCCGGCGAGCACGCCCCAAGGATGGTCTCCGATCGCGCCGACGGCTCCCGTCGCGATCTGCTCGGCGAGTCCCGTCGAGCGCATCGTCTCGCCGATGCCGAGTGCGGCCGCGATCGTGATCAGCACTTCCCAGTCGATGCTGCGACGTGCGGCCGACGCGTTGCAGCAGCCGGTCACCAGCATCGCGCCCGCCGCGAGCAGGCCCGCGTGCACCATCGAGAGCCACTCGAAGCCCGCGATGACGATCATCGCGACCAAGATGCCGATTGCGAGCCATGCTTTCTCGTGTCCCGGCGGCGTCGAGTCCTCGACACGCGAAACGAGGAAGAAGTCGCGCGAGTTGCGCTGCTGGTCCGCGAACGAGGGGTGCGCCTCCAAGAGCAGCGTGTCGCCTGCGCGCACCTCGATGTCGCCGATCTTCTGTCGCACGCGCTCGCCTTGGCGCGCGACCGCGATCACCGCCGCGTTGTAGACCGCGCGGAACTTGCCGTCGCGGATCGTCTGACCGACGAGCGGACACTGTGGCGAGACGACGGCCTCGATCATGCAGCGCTCGGAGCGCGGCGCATCGAGCTTGAATACTTGGTTGGTCGCAGGACGCAGGCCACGCAGCTTCTGCAGGTCGAGCACCGAGTCGACGATGCCGACGAACACGAGCCGGTCGTTCGCGCGCAGCGTCTCGCTCGACGCCACCGCGGGCAGCACGCGTCCCTCGCGCTCGATCTCGGCGAGGTACATACCCGGCAAGCCGCGCAGGCCCGCCGCTTCGATGGACTGTCCGACGAGCGCGCTCGCGGGCTCAACTTCCATTTCGATCGTGTATTCGCGCGGGTCGGCGCTCGCCGAGATCGAGGGCTTGCGCTCTGGCAGCAGCCAGCGGCCCGTCACGATCAGGAAGGTGATACCGACGATCGCGCAGGGCACGCCGACCCACGCGAGGTCGAACATGTTGAAGACGTCGCGCCGACCGACCTCCGCAACCGCGAGGCCGTAGACGACCATGTTCGTGCTGGTTCCGATCAGCGTGCAGACACCGCCCAAGATCGTCGCGTAGGAGAGCGGGATGAAGAGCTTCGACGGCGCGATGCCCGTGCGCTTCGAGAGGTCGCTCACCACCGGCAGGAACATCGCCACGATCGGCGTGTTGTTGAGGAACGCCGAGAGGCTCGCGCAGGGAATCATCAAGCGCAGCTGCGCCGCTGTGACGTTCTTGGGTCGCCCGAGCAGTGGTCGCGTGACGAGGCTCATCGCGCCCGTGCGCGAGAGTCCGGCGACGACGACGTAAAGGACGAGCACCGTCACGAGCGCCTCGTTGCCGAGCCCCGACACGAGCTTGTTCGGCGACGGGAACTTGTCCGAAACGAGCCCCGCGGTCATGAAGACCCCGACCACTGCGACCATCGCGAGGTCGGTGGCGTAGTTGCGCGCGAGGGCGAGCACCATCAGCGCGAGCACCGCGAGTGTGAACCAGCTTTCCCAGGTCATGACGGAACCGTGGGCACTCTATCGGGCCGCGTGGCGGGCTTCCTGCCCCCGCGTGCAGCGCTCCAGCCTCGCGGCGGTTCCTTCCCGAATGTGGGTGGAAGAAAATGCCGGAGGCCTGCGCAGCGGCAGGCCTCCGAGGGAAATTCTCGCGCTGTCCGCGCTGCGCTCAGGCGTACAGGCCGCGCAGTCGGTCCGCGCCCGCCACGCGGGTCACGGCGACGATGTGGGCCGCGGTGCGCAGCGGGATCTGCCGCGTGTCGGCTTCGGTGATGACGCGTGCCCACGCGTCCTCGACGAAGCGCTCGAGGCGACGCAGCACGTCGCCTTCGGGCCACGCGGTGCCCATGCGGTTTTGGACCCACTCGAAGTAGGCCGCGACCGTGTCTCCGCCGCGCGCGAGGATGTCGGGCACGACTTCGACGCCACGCTCGCGCAGGCGCCGATCCGCGACTGCCGAGACGGCGTTGTGCGCCCCCTCGATCACCATCTTCGCCTGGAGAGCCTCGACGTTGCGGGTCGAGATCGCGTTCGCCACCGCGCAGGGGATCAGCACGTCGCACGCGCGCAGGAGCAGGTCCGCGTCGCTCACGTGCTCGAAGTCGCCCTTCGCCTCCGCGATGGTGCCGCTCGGGCCGCGAGCGGCGAGCAGCTTGCGGATGTCGATGCCGTTGGCGTTGTACACGCCGCCGGTCACGTCCGAGATGCCGACCACGCGCCAGTCGCAGTCTTGGAGGAGCCGCGCGAGGTTGCCGCCGACCATGCCGGCGCCTTGGATGATCACGGACGGTCCGCCGCGCTCGTGGCCGAGCTTGCGACGCTTCGCTGCGCGCTCCGCGACGAAGCGCAGGCCCTGCGCCGTGGCGTCGTGGCCATGGTGCGTGCCGCCGAGCACCATCGGCTTGCCCGCAACGACGGCGTTCGTCGTGCGCCGCAGGTGCATCGAGACCGTGTCCATGATCCATGCCATGACACGCTCGTCGCGCGCCTTCTCCGGCGTGAACACGTCGCGGTCGGGACCGATGACGTCGTGCAGGTTCGCGATGTAGCGCCGCACCGCGCGCTCGAGCAGAGCCGGGCTCACGCTATCGCGATCGATGCGCAGCCCGCCCGCTGCTCCGCCGAACGGCACCCCGAGCAGAGCGCACTTCCATGTCATCCAGCCGGCGAGTGCTCGCAGGTCATCGACCTTCAACGCTGGGTCGAGCCGCAGTGGACCGCAGTAGGGCCCGAGGCCGGCGTTGTGCTGCACGCGCCAGCCCTCGAGCACTTCGACCGAGCCATCGTCGAGCGTGATGGGCACGGATACGGCGAGCTCGCGGTCCGGCTGGCGCAGGATGCGGTACTCCCCGGGATTGATCGAGGCGAGGCTCGCGGCCTCGTCGAAGCTCGCCATCATCGACGCGAAGGGATTCTCCGCGTCGAGGAGCGGCGTGGTCGAGCTGACCTGTATGCGTTCCATCGTGATTCCGCGGCTCAGGCGTACGTGCCGCGCATCTGGTACACGTTCGCGACGCGACCGACGGCGAGGATGTACGCGCCGATGCGCAGCGACGTGTTGTGCTTGCGCGCGGTCTCTTCGACCGCGGCGAAGGAGGTCGTCATGACCTGCTCGAGGCGCGAGTTCACGACCTCTTCGGTCCAGAAGTACCCGGCGCGGTCCTGCACCCACTCGAAGTAGGACACGGTGACGCCGCCCGCGTTCGCCAGAATGTCCGGCACGACCATCACGCCGCGGCGCTCGAGGATCTGGTCGGCGAGCACCGTCGTCGGGCCGTTCGCGCCCTCGACGATGAGCTTGGCCTTGATGCGCTCGGCGTTCTTGCTGGTGAGCTGGTTCTCGGTCGCGGCGGGCACGAGCACGTCGCAGTCGAGCTCGAGCTGCGCGGCGCTCGGGATGTGCTGCGCCTTCGTGTAGCCCTCGAGCTTCTTGTTCTGCTTCAGGTAGGCGAGCACGTCGGGGATGTCGAGGCCCTTCTCGTTGTAGATCGCTCCGTAGATGTCGCTGATCGACACGATCTTCATGCCCTCGCGCGCGAGCAGCATCGCCCCGATGCCACCGACGTTGCCCGAGCCCTGCACGACGACGCGCGTGTTCTCCGGACGGATTCCGAGCTTCTTGAGCGCCTCGCGCGTGACGATCATCACGCCGCGGCCCGTCGCCTCGGTGCGTCCCTTCGAACCGCCGAGCGCGAGCGGCTTGCCGGTCACGATCGCCGTGTCCGTGCGGCGCACGTGCATCGACCACGTGTCCATGAGCCACGCCATCGTCTGCTCGTTCGTGTTGACGTCCGGCGCGGGCACGTCGCGGTCCGAGCCGAGGATGTCCATGATGCCCGTGGTGTAGCGGCGCGTGATGCGCTCGAGCTCACCCTTGGAGAGCTGGCGCGGATCGCAAATCACGCCGCCCTTGCCGCCGCCGAACGGCACGTCGACCACCGAGCACTTCCACGTCATCCACGCCGCGAGCGCGCGCACCTCGTCGAG
>JBIKYW010000281.1:0-4742 GCA_044355055.1 Planctomycetota bacterium
CTCGGCGGCGGTCGCGCTCGTGGAGAACGGTCGGTTCGATCGCGACGCCTTCCTCTTCCGCGAGGAGGAATGAGCTCGCGGTCTCGTCGCGGAAGGAGCAGCGCGTGCAGCGGACGCCGCGCGTGGTGCGGGCGTCGAGGCGCACGAGGCCCTGCTTGCCGCACTGCGGGCACTTGCGGTCCGCCTTGGCCGGGAACAGGGAGCAGACGAGGATCCAGCCGAGCCCGAGCGCGACGACGGCCCCAAACACGATCCCGAACATCGAGTCCGGTCCGTTCAGCACGAGCGCGAACGCGGCCGCAATCGAGGCGAGGATCGCGGGGGCGACCAGCCAGCCGATGAGGCGTGCACGGCGGGGTTGGGGGGGCGGAGCGGCGATCGGGCTGGGCATGATCAGGGCCGGGTCGACGGCAGCGCGCCCGAACGAAAACGACGTATCCGACGAGCGCCGGAAGGGCTCTCCCCGGAACTTGCGGTCGCGATCGAACGGCAGCACGGCAGGATTGTAGACCATGGAGGCCGCCGTACACCGGTGCACGCGCGCGAACGTGTAGGATCCCACCCGCGATGAGCCCTCTCCGAGCGATGGCGAGCACGGGAACGACCGAATCCGACACTGAGGTCCCGACCGAGGGCTGGCCCGAGAACCCCATCGTCGCGCGGACGTGGCGCGGACGGCACTTGGAGAGCGTGCACCGCGGGGCATGGGTCCTCGTGGACGCGAGCGGTTCGGTCCTCGACGGCGTCGGTGACTGGAATCACGCGGTGTTCGCGCGCAGCTCGACCAAGTCCCTGCAGGCCCTGCCGCTCGTGGAGAGCGGCGCGGCCGAGCGCTTCGGCATTCGCGACGATGAGCTCGCGCTCGCTCTCGCGTCGCACCACGCGGAGGACATGCACACGCGGCGCGTGCGGGAGCTGCTCGCGCGGCTCGGACTGGGGCCCGACGACCTGCAGTGCGGCGCGCAGTCTCCGACGGACAGCGAGGCCAAGCGCGCGATGATCCTCTCGGGCGCCAGGCCGTCGCGCGTCCACAACAACTGCTCGGGCAAGCACACGTGCTTCCTCGCGCTCGCGCTGCACCTCGGTGTGGATCCTGCCCGCTATCTCGAGCGCGACAACGCGGCACAGTCGCTCGTGCGGCGCGCGGTCGAGGAGATGAGCGGCGTCCGTCCGGGTGAGCTCGACGTCGCGACCGACGGCTGCAGCGCGCCCACGTTCCATCTGCCACTCGTTCGCCTGGCGACCGCGATGGCGCGCGTTGCGAACCCTGCTGGGCTCGCGGCGCCGCGGCGCGCGGCCTGCGAGCGCTTCACGCGGGTCGCCGCGGCGCATCCCGAGTTGATCGGCGGTTCGAGGCACAGCATGTGCACGGACCTGCTCAAGGCGAGCGAAGGGCGACTCTTCCCGAAGCTCGGCGCGGAGGCTGTGTACGTGCTCGGCGTGTGCGGCGCGGACCGCGGCCTCGCGGTCAAGATCGACGACGGCAACTATCGCGCGATGCACCCGCTCGTGATCGAGCTGTGCGAGCGCTTTGGGTTCCTCTCCCGCGACGTTGCGGCGTCGTTGGTCGAGTGGCGTCAGGGTGTGCTGAAGAACTGGGCTGGACTCGAGATCGGTCGAATCGAGGTGAACGCGTGAGCACGCAAGAGCGCTCGCTGGTGCCGCCGGAGCTGCCCGACGACGCTCACAAGGGCGATGCGGGCCGCGTGCTCGTCGTCTGCGGGAGCGCAACGATGCCGGGTGCGGCGCTGCTCGTGGCGCGCGCGGCTCAGCGCGCGGGTGCCGGCCTCGTGACCGTGCTCGCGACGTGCGACGAGCTCGCTCGCGCGCTTCCGATCGCGGCGCCCGAGGCGGTGATGCTCCGGCCCAAGAGCACCGCGAATTTCTCATTCGAGCTCGCGCAGCGCGGAGACCATGCCATCGTCGCGGGCTGCGGGCTCGGCACCGATGATGAGGCGAAGCAGCTCCTGCAAGTGCTTCTGGGGCGCGCTCCGGCGATCCCGCTCGTGCTCGACGCGGACGCTCTCAACTTGCTTCAGGATGCGCCGGAGAAGCTGAAGTCTCGTGCGGGTCCGGTCGTCCTCACGCCGCATCCCGGCGAGGCCGCACGGCTCCTAGGACGCGAGATCCCGCGCGACGCCGCGGGGCGCGAGGCCGCTGCGCTCGAGCTCGCGCAGAAGAGCGGCGCGATCGTGTGCCTCAAGGGCAAGGGCACCGTCGTCACCGATGGGCGCTTCGTCTACATGAATGACACGGGAAACTCCGGGATGGCGACGGCGGGCGCGGGCGACGTGCTTGCCGGGATCGTCGGTGCGTACGCGGCGCTGTGCGCGACGGGGGCATTCCCGAATTGGACGGTGCTCGACGCGGCGTGCGCCGCAGTGCGCGCACACGGGCTCGCGGGAGACTTCGCGGCTTCGCACTTGGGCAAGCGCGCGGTGATCGCGTCGGACCTGATCCAATGGCTCGCGCAGGCGCAGCGGCGGCTCTCGTCCTAGCGCTCGCGTCGGCGGCGCACGCGCTCCAATCGAGCGCGGCATTTCGAGACTCCACCGATCGCGAGTTCGCGATCCGGCGTTGGGCTCGCTCGGGGGAGACGCCCGAGGTCGATCAACTGTCGAGCGGCGATCGACGGCTGGCATGGATCGCTGCGCAGGAACGTCGTCGGTTGTTTCAGTGCGACGTAGGCGAGCGCGAGCGCGACCTTCCGCTTCAGCTTTCCACGAGCGAGCTGGCTCAGCAGCCCGACCTGCTCGCGGCGGCGTTGCGCGCGGGGTGGGTGGGCGACGCGGACCTTCTGGGGCAGGCTGCGCGTCATCCCTTGCCGACCGTGCGGCTGGCGGCGGCGCGGGCGATCTCGCCGCGCACGGAGGCGGTCGGGCTCTTGCTCGCTCTCTCGAACGACGTCGATGAGCGAGTGCGCGAGGCCGCGCTCGATGCGCTGGTGGCAGACTCGGTGTCGAGTTCTCCGGTGCTCGTCGCGCTGCTTGCGCAGGACAGCTGGGGCAGAGATTCCGCGCGCTGGAGGGAGCTCGCCTTGCGCTTCGAGCGCTGCGCGCCCGACGGATCGGTGCTCGACGGACTCGACGTGCCGGCTGCGACGCCGGAGCAGTCTGCCGTGGTGTCCGCGCTGCGACTTCGGTGGGGGATCACGCCGACCCAGTTCGCGAGCGATGTCGAGCGCGTTGCCCGCGCGTGGCCCGGCCCCGAAGGGTTCGAGGAGATCTTCGCTGCGACGTCTCGCGCGTTGCGCGCTCCCCAGTCGGAGCTCGGCCGTGCGCTGCTGCGTGAGCTCGAAACCGAAGAGGACGGCGCTCGCGAACTCGCGCTGCTGCGAGGCGCCATCGAGACGTTGCCGCCTCGCGAGGTCTTGGCCTACGCGCTCGCTCATCCAGAGCAAGCACGCGAGTGGCACGAGTTCCTGTTCCAAGCGCTCGAATTGCAGACTCAGGGACTCGAAGTGCG
The DNA here is from genome assembly GCA_044355055.1 of Planctomycetota bacterium. GTDB lineage: Bacteria > Planctomycetota > UBA1135 > UBA1135 > F1-120-MAGs118. The sequence goes on from JBIKYW010000281.1 coordinate 3,466, forward strand.
CGACTTCGCCGCGTGGCTTGCGAGGGAGACCGAAGCCGAGCTGCGGCGTAGCGCAGTCGGGCTCTTGCGCAGCTTGTTCGTCGACGAGCGGCGGCCCGAGTTCGGCGCGGTGCTGGTCGCCGCGCTCGAAGATGCCGACGCGCAGGTCGTCGAGGCCGCGTTCGAAGCTCTCTGCGATGCTCCGTCCGTGGAGCCATGGCTCGATCCGCTCTATCGCCGCTGGCGTCGCTTCTCGGCGTCGCGTGCGGAGGCCCTGCTCGCTCAGCTCCCGCGCGGAGTGCGGCTGGTGCCCTTTCAAGCGGATTTGTGCGGGCTCGCGGAGCTCGGGGGCGCGGCGGGCACGTCCGCGTTCGAGCTACTCGCGCCGCTCGCGCCCGACGCCGGAATCGCGGCCATCGCGCGTCGCCGTCTCGAGGTCGAGCTGCGCGAGGTTGCGCGCGGCGGCTCGCGCAGCGCGGAGCTGCGCGCCGCAGCGCTCGTGAACGCGATTCATCAGCACAGCGATGGCACGGCGCAGGAAGAGCTCGCGAACGTGCTGCGGCGCACGCGCGAGCGGGTCGAGATCGCGAAAGTCGCTGCGTGGGCGCTCGGTCAGGCGGAGCGCGGCAGGGCTTTGCTGATTCCGTGGCTCGCGCCGGATTCTCCGCGCCGCGTGCGGGTCGAGGCGTCGCTCGCGCTCGCCCCGCTCGACAACGAGCAGGCGATCTCGGCGCTCGCCGAGGATTGGTCGGGCTGCGACTTCGAGCTGAGATCCCGCGCTCTGCGCGCTTGGGCTGCCAGCGCTCAGCCCAGCGCACTCGGACACGTTCAGCGCGTCGCCCGAGACGATGGTGAACACGACCTCCTTCGAGAGCTCGCCGTCGACCTCTTGGGCGGTTGGGATCCGCCGCAGTTCGACGTCCTCGCGACCGTCGCAGCCGATCGCAACTTGGACCTTCGACGCCACGCGCTGATCGTGCTGGGAACCTGTGCGGATCCGCGTGCGATGGCGTGGCTGCGCGAGCGCTTGCACGCGCACGACGGGCAGCTCGACACGCCAGAAGCACGCGCCGTGCGCGAGCTGGAGCGCGAGACGATCTGGACCGTGCTCGCATCCACCCGCGCCGTTGACGAGGAACTCTTGCGCTCCTGGCTCGCGGCCCCGCTCGCAGCCTCGGAGGACCAGCTTCGAGCGAGGTTCGTCGGACGCGCGCAGGGCGGTACGGAGTTTTCGTGGCGTGCCGAGCTCGCCGTCGCGGAAGAGCTCGCTCGCTCCGGCCGATTGTCCACCGCGCTGC
>JBIKYW010000282.1:0-4740 GCA_044355055.1 Planctomycetota bacterium
CGCAATCGGCGCGGAGTGTCGCGCCGCCTTGAAGGAGCTTGGCCTCGACACGATGGACGGAGTCGCGTCGCGCCACGTCGCGGCACTGAAGGCCTGGGAGCAGGGATCTCGGCCGCTCAGCGACGATGACCCTTGGATCGCGTGGCGCGCGAAGTCGAGCGGGAGCACGGTGCTCGGCTGGCTTCCCGCGAATCTCGAGCGGCTCCAACAGCGGGGATCCAGTCTGAGCTGGGGCGATCCGGCACGCGATGCCGCGCTCGTGGCTTTGAGGGAAGCCCGCATCGCGTACGGCTGGGCGGAGCTTGGCGCGCGACGTGGCGAGAGCTCGCAGGAAGCTCCTCGAGAGCGCGCGCTCGAAGCGCTCGCTGCGCTGGATCTAGCCGCCGCGCAGGATCCCGAGGTGCTCACGTTCCGAGAAGAGCTGGACTTCATCGCGAGCCTGCGCCGGGGCGTTTCGGCGCTCGGGAAGGGGGACGCGGACACGGCCGCGCGTGAGCTCGTCAAGGCCGCGGCGCTGCGTCCGCAGCGCGGCGACGCGCATGCCTACGCTGCGGCGGCGCTCCACGCCTCCGGGGACCTGCGCGCCGCTCGCTCGGCCGCGCAAACGGCCGTGCAGATCTGCCCGCAGATCGCACGCACGACCGCTGGACTTCGCGCGGTTCAGCTCGGGCTGCCGATGGAATGGCTCGCCCCACGCTGAGGCGAAAGGCTCAAGCCCACTCGGACAGCCGCGCGTCGATCGCGGCGGCGATCTGCGCGGCGGTCGCTTCGTAGGCCGAGCGCGGACCGCCGATCGGATCGGCGATGTCGCGCCCCTTGGGGTCGAGGAGCGCGCAGTGGCGATCCTTGCCCGGAGGGAGCGACATGCGCAGCGCCTCGAGGTGGGAGCGCGTGAGCGCATAGACTCGATCGAGCTTGGCCACGAGCTCCGGCAGCGCCACCTGCGCGCGATGCGCGGCGATGTCGATGCCCTGTGCTGCGAGTGTCTCGACGGCGAAACGCGAGGCGGGATCGCCGGGCCCTGCGTAAACGCCCATGGATTGCACGCTGAAGCCGAGCTCGTCGAGCCGCTCGGGTTGCGTCCCGAGCTTCGCAGCGAGTCGAGCCCGCGCGATTCCCTCGGCCATCGGGCTCCGGCAGGTGTTGCCCGTGCAGACGAAGCCGATCCGCAGTCCCGCGGTCGCGCGCAGGGACTCGATGTCCAGCAATCCCGGACGGAGCAGTCGCATGCGTCCCGCGGCGAACTCGAGCACGGCCGACGGCTCTCCGAGGCGCGTCGCACCGGCGTCGACGATGCACGCGGGCTCGAACTGGAACTTCGAGAGCGATTCTTCGACCGTCCGAGCCAGCTCGACGCCGACGCAAGGGGCGCCCGAGAGCTCGAGCACGCGCCGCGCGTTCGGATCGGCGGGCGAGCGCCAGTTCTCGCCGAGAGCGAGGATCAGGGGGCCGGGCCAGTAGCGCTCGCACAGCCGTTGGATCGGAGCGCTCGCGCCTGCAAGCTCGTCCCGCGAAAGAGCGAACCGCGCGAGGGCATTCCCCGAGGCACGCGCCAAAGGCTCGAGGGAGCTGCGCTGCGCGAGCGGAACCACGGCGGTGTACAGCGTCTCGGTCGGGACGAGCACGCATTCGCAGCGCGCGAGCGCTTCCGCCGCAGGGCGGAGCTCGGAGGCGGGCCCATCCTTGCGGGGCACGAGGCGTTGGGGCGAAGAGGACATGGAGAGCGCCTGGGGGCCGAGCTCTTGGGGCCCCGCGCGGCGACGTTGTAGCCTATTGCCCCGCGCACTTCATGGACATCCCCGAACCCAAGCCCACCTCTCACGCTCCCAAGCCGCGCTCGTCGCAGGAGCAGATGGCCTTCCTCGTGCGACTCGCGGGCGGCCTCGCGCACGAGATCAAGAACCCGCTCTCGACCATCGCGATCAACCTCGCGCTCCTCGAAGAGGCGTGGGGCAAGGCTGGGGCGGGCCGCGGCAATGGCGCGCCGGAGCTCACCCAGCGCGAACAGCGCTCGCTCCTGCGCATCAAGACGCTCCAGCGCGAGGTGGGCCGCATGGAGGCGATCCTCGAAGACTTCCTGCGCTTCGTCCGCGGCGCCCAGATCAACCGCGCCCCGAAGGACCTCTCGGCAATCGTGCGCGAGCTCGTCGACTTCGTCGAGCCTGAGAACACGCAGGCGGGCATTCGTCAGTTCGTCGACCTCGCGGTGGGCATGCCGCTCGTCATGCTCGATGAAACTGCGATCAAGCAGGCACTCCTGAACTTGCTCAAGAACGCTCGCGAGGCGATGCCGCAGGGTGGTGAGCTCATCGTGAGTGTGCGCCGCGAGGGCAACTGGGCCGAGGTGCTCGTCACCGACACCGGCTCAGGCATGAGCCCGGATGCGCTGGAGCACTGCTTCGACGAATACTGGTCGGACAAGAAGGGTGGGACCGGGCTCGGACTGCCGACGGCGCGCCGCATCATCGAGGAGCACCTGGGCACGATCCACGTGGTGAGCACGCGCGGCCGCGGCACGTCGTTCTCCATTTACCTGCCGCTCATCGTCGAGATCGCGCGCTCGGGCCCGGGCGAGCGCGCCGTCGACGTCGAAGCCGCTGTGGAGTCCCGACCCGAGGAATCGAAGGAGGCTGCGCCGTGAGCAACGAGAATCCGAGAGTCTTGATCGTCGACGACGACGAGGCCCACGCGGAGTCACTCGCGGAGTGGCTCGAGATCGATGGCTACACCTGCGCGCTCGCCCACTCGGGCGAGCAGGGAATCGCGCGCCTGTCGGAGGAGACGTTTGATGCCGTGCTCACCGATCTCAAGATGCGCGACAAGAGCGGCCTCGAGGTACTGCGCGAGTCGAAGGTCCTGCAGCCGGACGCCGCGGTGCTGCTCATCACCGGGCACGGCTCGGTCGAGACCGCGGTGGATGCGATGCGCAACGGAGCTGCGGACTATCTGCAAAAGCCCGTCAACGGCGCGGAGCTTCGCACGCGCCTCGCGCGCGCGATCGAGGCGCGCAACCTGCGGCGCGACAACCTCGAGTTGCGCAAGCAGCTCGACGAGCGCTTCGGCTTGCAAGGGCTCGTGGGGCACTCGCCGCAGATGCAGCGTATCTTCTCGATCGTGCGGCAGGTCGCGGGCACGACGGCGACGGTGCTCGTGCTCGGCGAGAGTGGCACGGGCAAAGAACTCGTCGCCCGCGCGGTTCACGGCAACTCGCCGCGCCGCGAGCGCAACTTCGTCGCCGTGAACTGCGCGGCGCTCAGCGAGGGCCTGATCGAGTCCGAGCTCTTCGGACACGTGAAGGGCGCGTTCACGGGCGCGGTCTCCGCGAAGGAAGGCCGCATCGTCCACGCCGACGGCGGCACCCTGTTTCTCGATGAAGTAGGGGACATGCCGCTGCTCACGCAGGCGAAGCTGCTGCGGGTGCTCGAGACACGCGAAGTTCTCCCCGTGGGGGGCAACTCCCCGCGCAAGGTCGACGTGCGGCTCGTCGCGGCGACGAACCGCGACCTGCGCTCGATGGTGCGCGAGGGAACGTTCCGAGAAGACCTGCTGTTCCGTCTTCAGGTCGTTGCGATCGAGCTTCCCCCGCTGCGCGAGCGGACCGGAGACATCCCGCTTCTGATCGACCACTTCATCGGCGAGCTCGCGCGCCAGCACGGTCGAACGATTCGCGGAATCGCTCCCGAAGCTCGTACGGCGCTGCTTCGCTATGGCTGGCCGGGCAACGTGCGCGAGCTGCGCAACGTGATCGAGAACATGGTGCTGCTCGCCTCGGGAGAGGTTCTCGGACTCGACGATGTTCCCGCAGAGGTGCGAGACGTGGCGCGCGAGCCCCGCAAGGGCGGCGGCTACGAGCTCGCCGGACGCTCGGTGCCCGAGGTGGAACGGGACCTGATCGAGGCCAACCTGCGCCTCTGCGCAGGGAATCGCGAGAAGGCCGCCAAGATCCTGTGCATCGGAGAGCGCACGCTCTACCGCAAGATCAAGGAATACAAGCTCTGAAACAAGCGAGCGGCGCGCACCCCGTCTCGAGGTGCGCGCCGCGTTCGAGTCCGCCGCGTGTCGCGGCGGCTGTTGCCTTCGGCTTCGCTCAGTCGCTCACGGACAGATTGTGAAGGTCATCGCGTTCGACACGCCCGTGTTGAACGAGGCGCCCGGATCGCGCATCCACCAGCAGGCGAACACGTTCGAGCCCGCGACGAGCGACGGATCGACGCCCGAGGCCATCCAGACGTTGAAGTCGAACGCGTAGGTGCCGCCGCAGCCCGTGCCGTTGCTCGCGACTTGCAGGGGCGTGCGACGCAGCGGCGACTGGACGCAGATGAACCCGCCCTGGAAGGGCGCGCTGTTCTGGCCGCGGCCGTAGAACATCTGTCCCGAGCGGTTCGGCAGCACCTGCGAGCAGCTCACGATGAAGCCCGAGGGCGCCGAGGTGCTCGGCACGCCGAGACCGGCGATCGCGGGGCTGCAGCCGAGGCTGTTGACCTTGGCGGTGCAGTAGGTCTGGATCGACGGGCAAGCGATTTGGCAGTCGTCGGGGATCGAGTCCGCGTTGAGGTCGAGGCTCGTGCCCATCAGGATGTCGCAGGCGTCGACGCGCCCGTTCAGGTTGCAGTCCGGCTGGCAGCTGTCCGGCACGCCATTGTTGTCGCAGTCCTGCTCGAGACCGGTCGCGAGCGCGCACACGTCGCCCACGCCGTCGTTGTCGCAATCGGCTTGGCCCGAGTTGGGATGCGACGGGCA
>JBIKYW010000283.1:0-4737 GCA_044355055.1 Planctomycetota bacterium
AGTGCGCCGTGCCCATGCCGATGAAGGGCAGGATCGAGACGAAACGCTGCGAGCCCTGCACGTCGTCGCGCAGGAACTCAAGCTCCATGCCGTGACTGCGCTGGAAGACTTCTTGCAGGTACTCCCGCACGTCCGCGGCAGCCGTCATGCCCTTCGCACCGAGCGCGAGGTGGCCGTTGATCTCCTGCGCCTGACAGATGCGCAGCTCGTTCCAGTCCTGATAGGCCGCGCGCAGGCGCTGGACCGTGTCCTTGGCCTCGCTCGGCGACAGGCGACGCAGCAGGATCGCGTAGAGCCCCTGCTCGAGCAGGTTGGCGTCCTCCAAGGGCTCCGGCAGCGGGTGCTGCGTCTGGATCTTGGCGAGGAGCTTGACGGTCAGGTCGGACTTCTTGGACACGCGGCGGCTCGTGGGACGAGGTTCGATCGGGTGGCGCTCCGCGGGCGCGGAGCGGCGTGGGCACATCGCGGCGAGCGCGGCCGCGAAACACACCGCGCGCGGCAGGGACCGCGCGCGAGGGACTTCCTGCCGCGCGGCGCGCCGCCGCGCGCGGGAGAGCTTGGGAACACGCGCGCGGAAGCTGCGCCCGCGCGCGCGCGATCAGCCTTGGGCCTTGGGGTCGGCCTTCGGCTTGCGACGGTGCGCGGGACGCGCGGACTTCAGCGCGGCGCGGGCCTTCTTGGCCGCCACGCGGCGGGCCTTCGTGGCGGTCTTCTTCTTGCGGCCATCGCGGTCGCGCGCCACGTTCGCCTTGACGCCCTCGATCACCTTGAGCTTACGGAAGAGCGAGGCCACGGTGTCGGAGACGATGGCGCCTTCCTTCATCCAGTGCTTGGCGCGCTCGGCGTCGACCACCAGACGCTTCTCGGGGGTCGAGGCGCGCGGGTCGTAGTAGCCCAAGTTCTCCAGCGAAGCGCCGTCGCGGGCGCTGCGGGTCTCGGTGACGTGGATGCGGAACGAGGGAAGGTTCTTGCGACCTTCGCGCTTGAGGCGGATGGAGACGGACATGCGATGACTTGGTTTCGTGCGGGGCCGTAGGAAGGCGCTGCCGGAGAATCGAAGGGCGCAGAGTGTAGGGAGCCGGATCCGCTCGGGCAAGCGTCCGCCTGTCCGAGCACGCGGCCTAGCGGCGCTTCTTGCGCTTGTCCTTCTTGCGCTTGTCCTTCTTGCGCTTGGAGCCGCCTTGGCGCGTCGGAGACGAGCCCATGGGTCGACCGAGGCCCCCCATGCCGCCCATACCCCCCATCCCCGGCGGCAGACCGCCGCCCTTCGGGCCGCCGCCAAAGAGCCCGCCGAGGCCTCCCAAGCCCCCGAGCCCGCCGAGTCCCCCGAGGCCGCCGCCGAGCCCTCCGCCCCCGAAGAGGCCACCGCCGTCCTTCGAAGCGAGCTCACCCGTGGGCGACATGGATCGCAGGGAGTCCTCCTTGGCCTTCGCGCCGAGCTTGGCGCCAAGGCCCATGCGGTTCATCTCCTTCATCATGCGCTTCATGCCTTGGTAGCTCTTCAGGAGCTCGCCCACGGCATTGGGGTCCTGCCCCGCCCCGCGGGCGATCCGGCGTCGGCGCGACATGTCAATGATGTCCGGACGCAGCCGCTCGCGGCGCGTCATCGACGTGAAGAGCGCCTCCATGCGCGCGAAGCGCTTGTCGTCGACGAGCTTGTCGAGGTCCCCGAGTTGCCCCATGCCCGGCATCATCGAGAGCACCTTCTTCAACGGTCCGAGCCGCTTGATCATGCGCAGCTGCTCGAGCATGTCTTCGAGCGTGAAGTCGCCCATGACCATCTTCTCGAAGGAGGCCTGCGCCTCCTCCTCGGAGATCTTGGACGCCGCGGTCTCGACGAGGCCGACCACGTCGCCCATGCCGAGGATGCGCCCCGCCATGCGCCGCGCGTGGAACGAGTCGAGGTCGTCGATCTTCTCGCCGACGCCGACGAACAGGATCGGCCGACCGACGATCGACTGGATCGAGAGCGCCGCGCCGCCGCGCGCATCGCCGTCGAGCTTCGTCAGCACGACGCCGGTGAGCGCGAGCTTCTCGTGGAACGCCTGCGCGGACTTGACCGCGTCCTGGCCCGTCATCGCGTCGACGACGAGCAGCTGGTTGTGCGGGCTCGTGCGCCGCGCGACGTCGGCGACCTCCGCCATCATCTCCTCGTCGACGTGCAGGCGGCCCGCCGTGTCGAGGATCACGAGGTCGTGCCCGTTCGCGCGAGCGAAGTCGACACCGCGCGCACACACCTCGGGCGCGCTCACGCCCGCGACGTGGAACACCGGCACGCCGATCTTCTCGCCCAAGATCTTGAGTTGATCGACGGCCGCCGGGCGCTTGACGTCCGCGGCGACGAGCAGCGGGCGACGCTTGAACTTCTCCTTCTGGAGCTTGGCCAGCTTGGCACAGGTCGTCGTCTTGCCCGCACCTTGCAGACCCGCCATCAGGATCACCGTCGGACCGCTCTTGGCGAGTTCGAGCGAAGACTCCTCGGGCCCGAGCAGCGCGACGAGCTCTTCGTGGCAGGCGTGGATGAACTGCTGGGACGCCTCGACGCCCTTCAAGACCTTCTGCCCGACGACCCGCTCGCGCACGCGCTCGGTGAAGTCGCGCGCCACCTTGAAGTGGACGTCGGCCTCGAGCAGGGCCGCACGCACCGCGCGCAGGCCTTCCTCGATGTTCTCGGGGCTGAGCTCCGCGCTCCCCTTGAGGAACGAGAAGGCTCCGGTCAGTCGTTGCGTCAGCGTCTCGAACATGGTGTGCGTCCCGAAAGGGGTCGAGGATTATGCCCGCGCGCTGTGCCCCTGTCGCGCGGCGTCGCGCGCCTAGGCGGCCGACAGCACAGGTTCGCGCCCGCTGCGGCGCAGGTAGGCGTAGCAGAGGGCGACGTAGAAGATCATCGTCGCGGCGGGGATCGTGGCGAGCACCCCGACACAACACAGGAGTAGGCCGAGGATATAGGCCACGACGAAGAGCACCATGACGAGCAGCCCGAAGAGCACGAGCACCCAGAGCTGTCCCGCCGTCAGGCGCCAAGAGATCCCGAAAGCCGCGAGAGCACCCGACGGCCGCTCGGCGATCGCGGGCATCAAGAGGCAGAAGCGTGCGCTGAAGAACAGCGCGCACGGCGAGTACACGAGGATCCCGCCGACGAGCAGCGCGACTCCCACGAGGTTCGGCTCGCTCGCGTCCGCCTGAAAGTCACGCACGAGCAGGAAACCACCGGGCAGGAGCAGAAAAGCTGCGCCGATCACGAATGCGGCCAACCAAAGCAGCTGCGCGCCGAGAGCCGTCATCAGTCCTTCCGCGCGGAAGAGCTGCGAGAGGTCGGGGCGCTCGCCGCGCGCGAGCGCGAGTGCGATGCGCGCCTGCCCCAAGCCCATCCACGCCTGAAGCGGAAGGTTGATCACGAATCCCGCCACGTAGATGACCCACCCGAGCCACACGAGGCTTGTGTCGGTGGCCGCGAAGAGCTGCGGCGCGAAGCCCGCGATCGAGGGCAACGCGGAGCCGATCACCGTCGCGAGGAGAGCCGTGAGGATGTGGATCGGCTGGCGCTTCAGGCTCTCGAAGCCAAAGCGCAGCGCCTCGACGGGTTCCCACTCGAGCGGGGCGCCCTCCGCACCGCTGCCCGAACCAGAAAGAACCACCGTCTCTGAGCGAGGCGCCTTGTACGGATCGACGTCGCCGAACTCTGCCATGTGAGGAAACTCCGCGGGAAGCGTGTCGGGTAGAAACAAAATCCGCCCGTTCCCACACCGACGGGAACGGGCGGAGCGTGACGACCCCGCGGCGGAAGCTTAGCAGCGGGAGCGGATCGGCTCCCGCGCGCGGCCCACGCGGCGACTAACGCCGCGTCGCCTTGGGACGCGCGGTCGGCTTCTTCGGCGCCGCCTTCGCGGGCGCGGGGCGGGCCGTCGTCGGCTTGGGCAGAGCGATGGCCTTCGCGGGCGTCAGCGTCTCCTTCGCCGGCGCCGAGTCGGTCGCGATCGCGTCCGGATCGTCGTCGACGCGCGCGATTTGGGCGCCGAGCTCCGCGAGCCGCGCCTCGATGCGCGCGTAGCCGCGGTCGATGTGGTACACGCGGTGAACCTCGGTCGTGCCTTCCGCGACGAGGCCCGCGAGCACGAGCGCCGCCGACGCGCGCAGGTCGGAAGCCATGACCTGCGTGCCCTTCAGGTTCGCCGGTCCCATCACGATCGCGCTCGCGCCCTGACGACGGATGTTCGCGCCCATGCGCATCAGCTCGGCCACGTGCATGTAGCGATCCGTGAAGATCGTCTCCGTGACGAGGCTCATGCCGTCGGCGGTGGTCATCAGGGCCATCCACTGCGCCTGCAAGTCGGTCGGGAAGGCCGGGTGCGGGAGCGTGGTGACGTCCGTGGGCTTCGCGCGCTTCTTGCGCTGGTCGAAGGCCATGGTCTCGATCCAGTCGTTGCCGAAGTGATGCGGCAACTCCGCCTCGCGCATGCGCTCGAGCAGGATCATCAGGTGGTCGGGGCGGCAGCCCTCGACGCGGATCTTGCTGCCGGTGATCGCGCCCGCGATGACGAGCGTCCCGGCCTCGATGCGGTCGGGGATCACCGAGTGCGTGCAGCCGTGGAGCCGGTCGACGCCCTCGATCTCGATGCGGGGCGAGCCGAGCCCGCTGATCCGCGCGCCCATCTTGATCAGGCACTCGCCCAGATCGACGACCTCCGGCTCGCAGGCGGCGCCGTGGATCACGGTGCGCCCCTTGGCGAGGGTCGC
>JBIKYW010000284.1:0-4736 GCA_044355055.1 Planctomycetota bacterium
GCCCGGCCTGATCGTCGATCGCATGAACGACATCCTCGTGTGCGAGCACCACGCGCTCGGCTTCTGGAAGCTGCGCGAGGACGTGCAGTGGGCGCTCGAGCAGCTCTACCCCGGCTGCCGCGTGGTGCACCGCATTCCGCAGGGCGCGATCGACGCCGAGAGCTACCCGCGCCGCGAGCTCGACGCCGCCGTCGAGGCGCAGCACGAGACCGTGATCGAAGAGCACGGCCTGCGCTACGAGGTGCGCCCGGGTGCGGGCCACAAGACCGGCTGGTTCTGCGACCAACGCGACAACCGACTTGCGGTGGCGAAGCTCGCTGCGGGCCGCGACGTGCTCGACATCTGCTGCAACGCCGGAGGCTTCGCGCTGCAGGCCGCCCGCAACGGCGCGCGCACGGTGCGCGGCGTCGACATCGACGAGGTGGTGCTCGCGCGCGCGAAGGACGCCGCGGCGCTCAACCGCCTCTCCGTCGACTTCATCCACTCCGATGCCTTCCCCTACCTGCGCAGCCTGACGGGCGAGACTGGGCGACCGGGGCTCGTGGTCGTCGATCCGCACAAGCTGATCGGCTCGCGCACCGCCTTCGACTCGGGCCTCCAGAAGTACTTGGACCTCAACGCGCTCGCCTTCTCGGTGGCGAAGAGCGGAGCCCTCGTCGCCAGCTTCTCCTGCTCGGGCCTGCTGCAGGAAAATCAGTTCGTCGGGATGCTGTTCCAAGCGGCCCGGCGCGCGGGGCGCGAGCTGCGCCTGCTCGGCGCCATGGGAGCGGGTCCGGACCACCCCCAGCGGCCCGATTTCGCTCGCTCGCGCTACCTGAAGGGCGCCCTGCTCGCGCTCGACTAGCGCGGTCCGGCCCTGGAGCCCGCTAGAAGCCCGTGCAATCGGGTCGGCGCTCCCCTATGCTCCCTGCCCACGTGACGCCCTCGTCCCGCCTCGGCGCGGCGAGGGCGCGATCGTCGGCAGCGAAGTTCGCCAGCACCCGCGGGCGCACTCCCGCGCCGTGACAACCCCTCGAAACCGCCCGCACCGCAGACCTGGGAGCACGCCGATGAGCCTCGCGATCCTCGCGACCGAAGAGAACTGGCAAGCGTTCGATGATGCCTGGACCGCGCTCATCGCCTCCAAGGGCCCGATCGAGGAACTCTGCCAAGCGATCGAGGTGATCGGCTCCAAGCGCCGCATCTCGCGCTGCATCCCCACGCTCAAGATCCACGCGGAGTCGCTGGCCGAGTCTGGCCGCGCCGCCGACGCCGCCGCGATCGTGGGTGCGACCCTGCGCGCCGGCGGGCCTCCGGGCGAGCTCGGCGAAGCGCTGCTCAAGTACACCGAGGCCGCCTTCGGCGCCGAGGCATGGTGGGCCGCGTTCCGCGACATGTCGGGCCTCAAGCGCGAGGCGCTGGACCTGCGCAAGGCGTGGGTCTACTTCGACGACATGCGCTCCTACAAGCCGGGCGTCGTGGTGTTCCACGCCTCGGGCTGGGGCGTCGGCGAGGTCAAAGAAGTCAGCGCCGCGACGATGGAAATCACGGTCCAGTTCGCCTCGGGCAAGAAGGACCGCTTCCCGCTGCGCACCGCGGTCGAGATCTTCGAGCGCCTGCCCGCGACCGACTTGCGCGCCCAACGCCTGATCGATCCCCAAGGCCTCGAGAAGCGCCTCAAGGAAGAGCCGCTCGAGATCCTGAAGGCCGTGCTGCTGCGCTACGGCGGCAAGGCGAGCAACATGACGATCCGCAATGCCTTGGCGCAGATCGGCGTCGACGGCACCAAGTGGTCGAACTGGTGGAAGAAGACGCGCCTCGCCGCGGAGAACGACACGATGTACCGCGTGTCGGGCAACATCGCGAAGTGCGAGGTCGAGCTCCTGCGCCGCGCCATGGACCCGATCGAGGCGATGCGCCGCCAGCTGCGCCAAGCGCGCACGCTGAAGGAAGCGCTCGCCCGCGTGCGCGACCTGCTCGGCAACAAGGACCTCGCGGCCGACATCCGCACCGCCGCCCTGCAGGAGATCGCCTCACTCGCCAACGACGAGAAGGTCCCCGCGCCGCTCGACCAGCGCCTCGCCGCGTGGATGATGCTGCGCGAGTTCCCGCAGGCCGACGGCTCGCCCGCCGCAACGCCGACTCCGCTGCTCGAGCGCCTCAAGAATGCGGCGGACAAGGCTGCGCCGAGCGACCCGCGCGTGCCGCCCGCGATCTGGGCGTTCCTCCAGAAGATGCCCGGGTCGCGCGAGCAGGAACGCTCGGTATCGCTTCTGCGCGAGGTCTACGGCGAAGGCTGGGTCGAGCAGGCTCTCACGCACCTCTCGCACGCCGCACCCGGCATGGCGAAGCCGCTGATCGACGAGCTGCGCAAGCACAAGAAGGACGCCGAGCTCGCCTCGTGGTACGTGCGCCTGCTCGCGCGCCCGCGCCTCGCACCGTTCGTGCTCACCGAGCTCGCGCGCCTCGCCGAGTGCGGCAAGCTCAAGGGCGAGTTCCCCACGCCCGTGCAGCGCGTGATGGCGCTGATCGAGCTCTCGGTCTACCTGCAGGAAGAGCGGGTCGGTGACTCGGTCATGGCGCGCGCTCAGCAGCGCCTCACCGACATGCTCCTCGAAGGCGAGCCGCCCTTGGTGCAGTCGATGCTCGCGGACGCGGACATCCCCGCCCTGCGCTCGATTCGCGCGATGCTCCAGCGCGGCGTCGAGGACCGCCTCGACAGCCTGGTCACCGACATCGTGCTCGACATGGGCGGCGACGTGTTCCGCTCCGAGCAGCTTCCCTTCTGGATGGAGGAGAAGATCTGGACCACGCGCGCGGGCCTGCAAAAGCGCGAGGCGGAGCTCAACGAGCTCAAGGAGAAGAAGATCCCCGCCAACGCCGAGGCGATCGCCAAGGCGGCCTCCTACGGCGACCTCTCGGAGAACGCCGAGTGGGAGCAGGCCATCGAGGAACAGCGCCAGCTCACCAACGCGGCGAGCGAGATGGACAAGGAGCTGCGCATGGCGGCGCTGCTCGAAAACGCCAACATCCCCGACAACACCGCGTGCCCGGGCACGGTCGTGACCTACCGCGACATGCGCACCAAGGAGACGCACACGGTGACCATCCTCGGGCCGTGGGACGCCAAGGACGACGCGACCATCAGCTACAAGGCCCCGCTCGCGCGCGGCATGCTCGGCAAGACCGCGGGACAGCTCGCGACGATCGAGCTGCCCGGCGGCACGATGGAAGTCGAGATCCTCAAGGTCGCCCTCGCCGAGCTCGTCTGAGCCCGCGGCGGTCGACGCGGTCGATTCCGCGCCCGTTCGCGGCTCTCGACCCCACAGGCGCCCCCGCGCCCGCCCACCGGCGGCCGCGGGGGCGCTTTCCTGCTCCAGTAGGGAGCCAGAACGCGCCGATTGAACATCACAAGGTCATGATGTAGTGTTCTTCTCGTGCTCGCCGCCGCCGACCTCACCCACCTGCTGAAGACGCTCGCCGACCCGACGCGGCTGCGCATGCTCGCGCTGTGCAGCTCGGTCGAGCTCTCCGTCGGCGAGCTCTCGCGCGCCCTCGGCATGAGCCAGTCGCGCGTCTCGAACCATCTGCGCCTCCTGCGCGACGCGGGCCTCGTCTCCGAGCGTCGCTCCGGCACGAGCATCTTCGTGCGCATGGCTCCCGACCTCGGCGGAGAGCCCGGCAAGGGCGTGTGGGACGCGCTGCGCGCGCAGCTCGACGAGAGCCCCGAACACCGCCGCGACCTCCTGCGCTTGGAGCGCATCTTGGGCGAGCGCGAACGACGCTCCGCCGAGCTCTTCGAGCACCTCGCCGCCGACTGGGACAAGATCGGGGTCGACTTCTCGACCGGTCAGGCGCGCCAGCGCGCCGCCGCGTGCCTCTTGCCGCGCGGGCTCGTGATCGCCGACTTGGGCTGCGGCACGGGCTACCTCGCGCGCGGCCTCGCAGGACTCGTGACGAAGGTGATCTGCGTCGACCGCTCGCGCGCCATGCTCGCGCAGGCCCGCAAGCGGCTCGAAAAGGAACGTCCTGACGCGCAGGTCGAGCTGCGCCGCGGCGAGCTCGATGCGCTGCCCCTCATCGACGGCGAGGTCGACGGCATCGTGGCCGGCATGGTGCTCCACCACCTGAGCGAGCTCGGGCCCGCGCTGCGCGAGATGCGCCGCGCGCTCAAGCCCGGAGCCCCGCTCGTCGTGCTCGAGCTCGAGCCGCACGCCGAAGGGTGGATGCGCGAAGAGCTCGGCGACCTGCACCTCGGCCTCGAACCGTCCGCCGTCGCGGGCGCACTGCGCCGCGCGGGCTTCGACGACATCGCTGTCGAGCCCGTCGACGACCACTACACTCCGCGCCGCCCCGGTCCCAAGACGACCGCGAGCGCGTCGCTGCCCCTCTACCTCGTGCGCGCTCGCGCACCGAGAGATCCACGTTCGAACTGACACTTTTCACACCCACACAAGATCCACATGGCCACCACCGCCACCGCACAGGACTTCAAGGTCAAAGACCTCGCGCTCGCCGACTTCGGGCGCAAGGAAATCGAGCTCGCCGAGGTCGAGATGCCCGGCCTCATGGCGCTGCGCGCCGAGTACAAGGGCAAGAAGCCGCTCGCCGGAGCGCGCATCTCGGGCTCGCTGCACATGACGATCCAGACCGCGGTCCTGATCGAGACCTTGGTCGAGCTCGGCGCGCAGGTGCGCTGGTGCTCTTGCAACATCTTCTCGACGCAGGACCACGCCGCCGCCGCGGTCGCGGTCGGC
>JBIKYW010000285.1:0-4732 GCA_044355055.1 Planctomycetota bacterium
GGCGGGGAAGTGGCGCAGCTTCATCGCGATGAGCTTGAGGCCCTTCTGCTCGAAGCGGGTGAGGATGGTGCCGACGAGCCCGCGCTGGACGGCGTCGGGCTTGAGGAGGACGAGGGTGCGTTGGACGGCCACGGGGTGCTCCGGTGTGGGGGACGATTCAGGCGCCCGCGACGGCGAGAGCCCGGTTCCAAATTGGGGCGAAGAGTCTAGCAGCGGCGGCGCAGCGGGCGAAGGGCCGGGCGCGCGCGCACGGGCGGGATTTTGTGGCGGGCGCCCCGTTGACTCGAAGGGTGCCGTCACTATCCTTCTCGGCCTCGAAGTCAGACGGGGCACCGCGCGTGCTCCGCGAGGCTTCGGGACACTCGGCTGTGAGTCGGTCCCGCGCTGAAACGTGCGACGCCTCTGACCGAGCGCTCTCCCACAACCGGCGAAGGACGCGTGCAGGCTCTCCCCGCGAGAGGCGGCGCGCCACGACGTGAAGCAGGAACCTCACCCCGCGCCGCGCGCGCCCCGAGGGCCCGCCGACCCGCAGTACATGAAGTACGCGGGCGCGGGGCTGCAGTTCGCGTTGACCTTCCTCGTGTGCGGTGCGCTCGGGTGGTGGCTCGACGGCAAGCTCGGAAGCGAACCATGGCTGATGATCGCGGGCATCCTGCTCGGAGCCGTGGGGGCGATGTACTCGCTCATCGCGCGCCTCGGCGGGGGTCCTCGACGGAAGTAGCGCTCGACGCCCGTCCTCGCTTCTCCCGACTCGCGCCTTCCGCTTCGCACACCGCGAGCCCACTTGGGACCTCGCGCACACGCTCCCGCTGCTCCCACCGATGAACACCCGCCTCTCCTACCTGCTGCTCGCCGCCGGACTACCGGTCGGAGCGCTCGTGAGCTGGCAGTTGGGTGGAGCGGTCGGCGCGGGCGCGATGCTGGGCGTCCTCGCCGCCACCGGCGTTTCGGCCCTCGGCGTCGCGTGGAGCGGGCGAGCGATCGCGAGGGGCGGGCGCAATGTGCTCGACGGCTTCGTGCTGACGTTCCTCGCCAAGCTCGCTCTCTTGAGTCTCGGCGCCCTGTGCCTGCGCTTCGTCGACGCGGTCGGCGAGCGCTTCGACTGGTCCGCCTACCTGCTCGGTTTCGCAGCGACCGTGGTCTGGGCGATGTTCTCGAGCTCGCTCGGCCACCTGCGCTTCGTGCGCATCCCTCGGAGCACCACCCCGTGACCCGCTACCTCCTCTCCGCCCGCGGCCTCGTGATGCTCGCGATCATCGCGGCGGCCTGCGCCGTGGCGACGCTCTTCGCCGAGCACCACACGGACGACAACGTCTTCCAGCAGCTGTTCGCGCACCTGAAGCCCGCGGCGATCGTCGACGCCGATCACCACGCGATCGGCTTCCACGCCCCGTGGCTGCCCACCTTGTTCACGGCGGACTCGCACGGGCACGACACCGACATGCTCGTGCTCACCAACCTGCAGATCTTCCAGATCGCGGCGGTGCTGTTCGTGCTCGTCGGCTTCTCCGGCGTTCCGAGCTACCTGAAGACGGGCAAGGGCGACGCGGTCACGCGCATGTTCGCGGGCTTCGTGCTGTACATCCGCGACGAGATGGTCTTCGCGGTGATGGGCAAGCACCACGGCGCGCCGTTCCTGCCGTACTTCCTGTGCGTGTTCTTCTTCGTGATGTTCCAAAACGTCTTCGGGCTCCTGCCGCACTCGGCGACCGCGACGGCGTCGATCGCGGTGACGGGCGCGCTCGCCGGCATGACGCTGGCCGCGATGATCGGCGGCGGCATGGCCGTGCAGGGCCCGGTCGCCTTCTGGAAGCACCTCGTTCCGCACGTTCCGCTGCCCCTGTGGCCGCTGATGTTCGTGATCGAAGTGATCGGCCTGCTCGTCAAGCCCTTCGCGCTCACCATTCGTCTCTTCGCGAACATGACCGCGGGCCACTTGATCGTGCTCTCCTGCATGGGCCTGATCATGTTCTTCGCGGACAAGGGCGCGAACATCGTCGCGGGCTACGGCTCCGCGCCGCTCGCCGTCGGCTTCGCCGTGTTCATCATGATCATCGAGACCTTCGTGGCGCTCCTGCAGGCGTACATCTTCACGATGCTCTCGATCATCTTCGTCGGCGCCTGCGTCCACCCCGAGCACTAACCCTCCACCCCGAGCGCCACGCGCGCGGGGATTTTTCCCTCAGTTTCTCCAACCCACGACCCCCAAAGAGAAAGTCAGTTCTCCCATGATGACCCCGTTCGACTTCGTCGCCGTCCAGGAAGCCGCCAGCAACCAGTGGGCCTTCTTCGGTGCCGCCATCGGCGCCGCCGTCACCGCCATCGGCGCGGGCCTCGGCATCTCGCGCATCGGCGCGTCGGCCAACGAAGGCATCGCCCGTCAGCCGGAAGCCGCCAACGACATCAAGGGCGGCTCGCTCATCCTCGCGGCCTTCATCGAAGGTGTCTCGCTGTTCGCCGTCGTCGTCACGCTGCTCATCGCGCTCAAGATGAAGTGATTCCGGTGCGAGCGCACCCGTCGTGGGTGGCTCGCGCGAGCCTCGAACGCTGGAGTTCAAAATCATGTACCTGCTCCTTATCGAAGGTGCCGAACAAGCCCACGGCGGTGGCGGACTCGATCCGTTCGACCCCGCGGGGTTCGGCGGCATGCTTTGGACTTGGGTGATCTTCCTCGCCGCCCTTCCCTTCATGTGGAAGGTCGTGATGGGGCCGATCGCCAAGGCGCTCGAGGCTCGCGACGAGCTCGCCGCACGAGCCATCGGCGAGGCCGAAAAGGCCCGCGAGGAAGCCTCGCGTGCCCGCGCCGAGGTCGAGAGCAAGTTGGCCGAGGCTCGCGCCGAGGCCGCCAAGCTCCTGGCGGAGGCGCGCGAGCGCGCCAGCGCCGTCGAGCGCTCGATCACCGACGAGGCGACTGCGCGCAGCCAGCGCATGGTCGCCGAGGCCACCGCGACGATCCAAGCCGAGCGCGACAAGGCTCTGGCCGCGATCCGCGAGGAGGTCGTCGACCTGTCGATGGCGGGCGCCCGCGCGGTGCTCGGCCGCAACGTCGGCGCCGACGACGACCGCCGCATGGTGGCCGACATGGTCGGCAAGCTGAAGGTGGTCCGCAAGTGAAGGTGGGGCTCGTCACCACGCGCTACGCCACGGCGCTCTTCGAGCTCGCCCGAGACAAGGGCGCGATCGCAGCCGTCACCGCGGACGTGGAACGCCTGCCCCGCGAGTGCGCGAACGGCGAGCTGTTCGACGCACGCGTGCCGGAGTCCGAGAAGCGCAAGCGCATCGAGGCGATCGCCTCGAAGTCGAGCCCGCTCTTCTCGAACTTCCTGCACCTGAT
The DNA here is from genome assembly GCA_044355055.1 of Planctomycetota bacterium. GTDB lineage: Bacteria > Planctomycetota > UBA1135 > UBA1135 > F1-120-MAGs118. The sequence goes on from JBIKYW010000285.1 coordinate 3,335, forward strand.
CTTCGAAAAGCGTCGTCTCGCGATCCTGCGCGAGCTGCCGGACGCGTTCCGGCGCTGCGCGCTCGCGGATCGCGGCGCGGTCGAAGGCATCGTCGAGTCGCCGCGCCCGCTGGGCCAAGGCGAGCTCGCCGAGCTGCAGATCACCGTCAAGTCCGTGCTCGGCAAGGATGTGATCCTCGAGCAGCGCGCGAACCCGGAGCTGATCGCCGGCGTTCGCGTGTTCGTGGACAACCGTCTGATCGATCAGTCCGCCCTCGGTCGCCTCGAGGGCCTCGAGCGCCGCCTGCGCACGGCGCGCGTCTAGACCCGCAACTTCACCTCGTCTCTCGCTCTCACGCACCACGCGTAGCCCCAAAGAAGAACAGACATGGAACTTCGTCCCGCAGAAGTGACCTCGGTCCTCAAGAAGGAGATCGAGTCGTACAAGGGTGACACCACCTTGCAGTCCGTGGGCACCGTGCTCTCGGTCGGCGACGGCGTCGCGCGCGTGTACGGCCTCGACGACTGCATGATGAACGAGCTCGTCGAGTTCCCCGGCGGCGTGCGCGGCGTGGCCCTCTCGCTCGAAGAGGACAACGTCGGCTGCGTGCTCCTCGGCGACGCGACCAAGATCCGCGAAGGCGACATGGTCCGCACCAGCGGCCGCATCATCTCGGTGCCGACGGGCAACTCGCTGCTCGGCCGCGTGGTGAGCGCGCTCGGCGACCCCCTCGACGGAAAGGGCCCGCTGGCCGTCACGCCGGCCGACTACCTGCCGATCGAGCAGCCCGCGCCGAACGTCGTCGAGCGCGAGCCCGTGAAGCAGCCGCTCCAGACGGGCATCAAGGCCATCGACGCCATGATCCCGATCGGCCGCGGCCAGCGCGAGCTCATCATCGGCGACCGCCAGACGGGCAAGACCGCGCTGCTGATCGACACGATCATCAACCAGAAGCTCACCGGTGGGGGCGACCCGAAGAACCCCGAGCAGGTGATCTGCATCTACGTGGCCATGGGCCAGAAGCAGTCGACGGTGGTCGACGTCGTCCGCCGCCTCGAGAAGGCCGGCGCGATGCCGTACACGATCGTCGTCTCGGCCTCGGCCATGGAAGAGGCCTCGATGCAGTACCTCGCGGCCTACGCGGGCTGCACGATGGGTGAGCGCTTCCGCGACGAAGGTCGCCACGTCGTGATCATGTACGACGACCTGTACAAGCAGGCGCTCGCGTACCGCCAGGTCATGCTGCTGCTGCGCCGTCCGCCGGGCCGCGAAGCGTTCCCGGGCGACGTGTTCAATCTGCACAGCCGTCTTCTCGAGCGCGCCGCGAAGCTCTCGAAGGACGCGCCGAAGATCAACCCGCGCTACAAGGCGGGCGGCGGGTCGATCACGGCGCTGCCGGTGGTCGAGACGCAGGAAGG
>JBIKYW010000286.1:0-4728 GCA_044355055.1 Planctomycetota bacterium
ATCCGCAGACCTGCGCTGGGTGCGGAGTGAGACAGGGGGCGAGTGCGATCCATCGAGTTCGACGACGCAGCGTCTCCGTTCGCGCCGACGAGTTCAAGAACCGTGCTCACTCCCCCATCCCCCCTTTCGCGTGACGAAACTTGGAACGACTACAGACCGGGCGCGTTGCCCGGCACCCAGTACTCGCCCTGCGAGCTGGAGCTGGCGGCCGACACCGCGACGGCATCGGCGGCCACGTCCTCCTGCGCGAGCACCGGCTCCGCGCGATACGGCCCGAGCCAGCCCTCGAGGACCATTCGGATCGAGCCTTCGAGGTTCAGTCCCACCACAAACATGCAGCCCGTGAGGAACAGGATCTTGAAGCGCTCGCTCACTGGACAGCCGACTTACCCGTGGTGCGGGGGCTCCAGCCGACGCTCGCGCGGGTGTCGGCGTTGGCGACCGTCGTGCCCGCGGGCATCGCGATCGAAGCACCAACCTTGAGGCGGTCAGGGTTCAGACCGGGGTTGAGGTCGCGGATCTCGGTCCAACGACCCGAGTCGCCGAGCTCGCGAGCCGCGATGCGCGAGAGCGAGTCGCCGCTCTTCACGACGTAGCTGCGGCCCGAGGCGGGCTTCGACGACTTCGGCGCGTCCTTCTTGCTCTCACTGCGAGGGGCGCTCGCCGCCACGGCGCGGGCACCGGAGGGAAGGTTCAGCGTGGTGCCGACCTTGAGGTTCTGCGGGTTCACGTTCGAGTTCAACGCTTGAATCTCCGTCCAGCGCGAGGCCGAACCGAGCTCGCGCGAAGCGATGCCGCCGAGGGTGTCCCCGCTCTTGACGGTGTAGGTGCGAGCGCCGCCGGCCGCGACCGGGGTGCGGACGAGATCGCCGCTGCGCAGCACGGGCGAGGGCGTCTGGAGCGCGTTCGGCGTGTGGGTGTTCGGGGTCGGGAGCGCGCCGACGACGGGCTGCGTACCGAGCGGCGCGGTGCCGAGCGGCTGGATCGGGGCGGGGATCGGCTGGGTGCCGACGACGACCGGAGCGCCGGTCGGGGCGCCCGTCGTGCCGTCGAGGACGATCGGAGTCACGAGCGGGTCGATCGGCGCGGAGACGGGCATGCCGCCGAGCTCGGTCGGCTGCTCGGTGCCGGCGACCGTCGCGTCGGTGCCCGGAGGCGTGTAGGGACCGCGGCGCAGCTTCGAGGCGTCGGCCGTGGTCGCCTGCTCCTCCTTCTTTTCCCAGAACTTCCAGCTCGAGCCTTCGCCCCACAGGGAGACGGCCAGAATCGTGACGAGGAGGACAACCAAGGCGATGACGCCGTAACGCTCGATCTTTTGCATGTGAGGGACTCCGGTTCTTGTGAGTGAGATGGGGCTGTCACGGGTTGGTGACAACCTGTTCGCGTTCCGCTGCCCAGCGGCGAGCCGCACCGAGTGCGAGCCCGACACCGAGCGAAGAGACGATCAGTGACGTGCCGCCGTGAGAGAGGAACGGCAGCGTCATGCCCTTGGGCGGCGCCAGTCCGGCGACGATCTGCACGTGCAACATCCCTTGCACGCAAGTCGAGATCATCAAACCGAACGTCGCCAGCGCGTCGTAGCGATCCTTGATCGAGAGTACGAGTCGCAGCCCGTACCACAAGAGTCCGGCGAAGAGGCACACGACGAGTGCCATGCCGAAGAATCCGAGTTCCTCGCCCACCTGTGCGAAAACGAAGTCCGACTCGAGATACGGCACGCCGTGGTTGCGCAGCGGTCCGTGCGCATAGCCGACTCCGAACATGTCTCCGCTCGCGATCGCGGAGTTCGCGTCGGCGACCTGCTGGTTGCTGGTCTCGCCGAAGAACATCATGAACCGCTTGCGGATGTACGGAATCGCTGTGAAGCCGATCACTCCGGCGCTGACACCGACCACGGAGACCGGCATGGCCACGTGCCGCGTCTGCGCTCCACCGATCCACAGCGTGGTGGCGGCGCACAGGAACAGCAGGATGGAACCGCCGAGGTCCGTCTCGATGGCGACGAGCCCGAAGTAGAAGAGTACGACGGCGAGGATCGGCAGCACGCCGCGCTGGATGTCGCCGAGCAGCGGTCCGATGCGCGTGCAGCGGTCGGCGACCCACAGGACGAGCACGATGCGCGCGAGCTCCGAGGGCTGGAACTTCACGACGCCCAGATCGAGCCAGCGGTGCGAGCCGTTGATCTGTGAACCGAGCGGAGGCACGAACACCGCGATCAGCAGGATGGCCATCACGACCATCGCCGCGGGGATGTAGCGCCGCACACCCGTCGGGCCGAGGCGCGCCGCGCCGAGCATCACCACGACGCCGGAGAAGCGGAACAACACCTGCTCGAAGAGCTCGTTCGAGAACTCCGCGGGCGAAAGCGTGGTCGCGGCGTGGCTCGCCTGTACGAGGAGACCGAGAGTCGAGAGCGCGAGGACGCACAGGAACACGGCGATCGCGGGCGCGACGGGATCGTGCCGCTCGACCTTCGCGTAGTTCTCGCGAATGCGCTCGAAGATCGTGGTCTGGTGCTCGCGGGCAGCACGTACACCACCGGTTGCGGTCGCGAGGAGGGAATGGACGCGGGACATGGCGTGGTCTTCTCAGCGCACCTTCAGGAGTGCGAGCCCGGCCGTCGCGCACAGCGCGCAGACGATCCACAGACGAGTCGTCACCGTCACTTCGTGCCACTTCTGCGCCGCACGGTTCTGCTTGATGTCCGCCGGCAGCTCGAAGATCGCTCCGTAGAGCTGCAGTCCGTGGTGGATCGGCGCGACGGTGAACACGCGCTTTCCCTTGGTCAGCTTGAAGTAGAGCATCTGAATCTTGCTCGACATCAGCTCGGCGACGAACACGAAGGCGATCAGCGGCAAGACCAGTTCTTGCTTGGAGACGACCGCCATCCAAGCGAGCAATCCACCGAGCGGCAGCGAACCCGAGTCGCCCATGAACACTCGCGCCGGGTACGCGTTGTACCAGAGGAAGCCGAGGCAGGCGCCGCACAGCGCACCGCCGACGACCGCCATCTCCGAAGCGGCCTTCACGTGCGGAATGCCGAGGTAGCTCGTCCAGTCGGGGCGACCGGTCACGTAGCAGAAGATCAGCAGCGCGAGGCCACAGATCAGCGTGCAGCCGGCTGCGAGCCCGTCGAGTCCATCGGTGATGTTGACTGCGTTCGACGAGCCGACGATCACGAAGAACTGGAAGACGACGAAGAGCAGAATGCCCCAGAACCCCCACGTTCCGAGCTCGATCGCAGAGTTCTTCAGAAAAGGGGGATAAAGTGTGAGCAACGTCTCGCGCCCGCTGTAGTGCGCGTAGAAGACGAGCGCGCCGACGACGCTCAACATCACGACGGAGAGGCCGAGCATCTTGGCGCTCTTGCTCAGTCCGTTGCTCTTGTGGACGGTGAGCTTCTTGTAGTCGTCGACGAAGCCGACGGACGCAAACCCCGCGGTCAGCAGGATCCCAAGCACGACGTGGATGTTGTCGAGGCGCGCCCACAGCAGCACGCTCGCGAGGAGCGAGCCGATCAGGAAGCTGCCGCCCATCGTCGGCGTGCCCTTCTTCCCCGATGCCTCTCCGTGCTTCGCGAGGTCCGCGCTATCGGTCTTGGTGACGTCTTCGCCGATCTTGTGCGCACGCAGCCAGCGGATCACCGGTGCACCCCACCACAGCGCGAGCGCGAACGCGGTCAGCGCAGCCGCTGCGACGCGGAAGCTGATGTAGCCGAACAGGTTGAGCCCGAGGAGCTCCTCGAAGATCGCGGGGAACATCGCTAGCGAACCCCCGTTCCCTGTCGATTGCGCAGGTGATCGACCACGCGATCGAGTCCGATGCGGCGGCTCGCCTTGAGCAGCACGATGTCTCCTTGGCGCAGCAGCTCGTCGATCTCGGATGCGGCCTGCTCCGCGCTCGGCACGTGCACCACGCGCTTGGACGGCATTCCCGCCTCGAGCGCGCCCGCGGCGGTTGCCTTGACTTGCTCCCCCACGAGCACGAGCAGATCGATCGCGCTGCCCGCGATCTCGCGTCCGACCGCATGGTGCAGCTCAGGGCTGCTCGCACCGAGCTCGAGCATGTCGCCGAGCACCATCACGCGCCGACCGCGTCCATGGAGACCTGAGAGGAAGCGCACCGCGGCGCCGGCGGACTCAGGATTGGCGTTGTACGTGTCGTCGAAGACGACCAGCCCCTCGATCTCGTGGCGCTCCATGCGGCGACTGCCGCCCTTGAGTTCGGAGATCGCAGGCAAGAGCTCGTCGATCTCGATGCCCATGCCATGGCACGCGGCCAACGCACACAGAAGGTTCGAGATGTTGTGCAGTCCAAGGAGCGGCGAGGAGATCTCGCGTCCGCGTAGGCGGAAGGTCGTTCCGCCGGAGTGGAACAGCGCGTTCGTCGCGTTGAACTCGCCCGCGCCGTCGATGCTGACCGTGAGGATGCGCGCTCGCGTCGAGGCTCGCAGCAGGTCCGCGTGGCGGCAGTCCGTGTTCATCACAGCGAAACCGTCCGCCGGGAGGCTCGCGAACAGCGCGCTCTTCTCACGAGCCACGCCCTCGATCGAGCCGAGCCCCTCGAGGTGGGACGCGCCGATCATCGTGATGATCGCGCCGGTCGGTCGCGCGATGCGAGCGAGCGCTGCGATCTCGCCGGGAGCGTTCGTGCCGATTTCGAGCACAAGCGCCTGCGTCGTCTTGTCCGCGAGCAGGAGCGTGTGCGGCACGCCGACGTCGTTGTTGA
>JBIKYW010000287.1:0-4713 GCA_044355055.1 Planctomycetota bacterium
GTCGCTGCCGAGGCGCTGCGCGCTCAGCTTCCACGCGAGGGGCTGCCACGCGCTGCGCTCTGGCGTCTCGACGACTTGCACCTCGAGGCCCAGCTCCGCAAAGGCGGCTGCGACATAGGCCGCGGCCGCATCGCCCGAGCGCGTCGCGCCCATGCGCGGCCCGAGCGCCACGAGCTCGCGCACGCGGCGCTGGGCTCGCCCTGCGTCGACGCGGCTCCACAGAGCGGACTCCGCGTCGGCTCGCGGAGCAACTTGAGTGGCGAGGAACAGCACGGCGACGAAGGAGAGCGACATGTCGGGAAATCCTTTCCAGCCTCGATAGCGTCGCCGCGCGCGCCGCCGCAAGGGCGTGGAACGAAGTTCCGCTCTACTTCGGCTCGATGCCCTCGCGAGCCGAAGAAGCCCATGCTCGTGGGTCCGCGGAGGACTCCGAGCGCCCTCTCGCACCATGACGCACGATTCTCATCGCCCTGCTCCGATCAACCGACCCGCCTCGAACGCGCGCCAGACCGGCGCGGGCGAGCTCTCTCGCAGCACGACCCGTACCGCGGGCGGAGGGGAGGACTTCCTCGGGTTGAACGAGGACCTCGCGACGCACGGCGCAAGCGCACAGCCGACCTCGACTTCGCCGTCGACGTCGATGTCGACGTCGGTCCCCGCCGCACCCGTCGTGACGCCCGGAGAGAGCTGGCTGTTCGACTCCGCGGAGGAAGTCGCGCCGGTCGCACCGACACCGCTGCCCGAGGTCGCGCCGCAAGCGGTGGAGCCTTCTCCGATCCTGAACACGAGCTGGAGCGAGGGCTCGTCGCTGCGCAACAGTCGCCGCTGGGTCACGCCGTTGCTCGTCACGGCCACGGTCGCGGCCATCGGACTCGTCGGCTATCCGGCCCTCGACCGCGCGACCGACGGGCCGCCGGCCAGCGAGGTTCGCTTGCAGCGCGCTGCCAAGGGCAACGCGAGCTCCAGGAACGAGGTCGCAGCACCGGCGAGTGCCGCGCCAGCGAGGGAAGTGCAGCCGCTCGCTGTCGTGGAGCGCTCCGCAGCACCCACGACTGCCGAGCTCCAGCCTCCGCGCGAGCTCGAGCTGCCCGCGGTCTCCGAGACCGCGACGGCGAGCGTCGCTCCTGAGTCCACGCCGACCACGACGGGCGCCGAGTCCGATCCGTTCGAGGTCATCGATCCGGCAGTGGTCCCGAGTGAGCCGCTCGTGCGCACGACGGATGTCGCTTCGAGCACGCCGCACACGCTCGAGTCGAAGCACGCGAACTCGATGTCATCGGAGTCGCATCTCGAAGTGGCGCTAGAGCCGTTGACGGAAGAGTCGCTCACGCTCGAGCCTGCGGCGGAGAACGTGGCGACGAGTGAACTCACGCCGAGCGTCGTGAGTACCCCGAGCGCGGAGCCGAGTGGGTCTCCGGCCACACCGAACGCCGAGGTGCTTGCACGCCGCGAAGCTCGCGCGGAACTGCGCGCACGTCGCAAGGCACGCGTCGAAGAAGTCCGCGCCGCCGCGCTCGCGGCCGAAGTCGAGGCGCTCGCCGTCGCGACGACGCCCGAGCCCGCTGCGACGACGCCCGAGCCCGCTGCGACGACGCCCGAGCCCGCTGCGACGACGCCCGAGCCCGCTGCGACGACGCCCGAGCCCGCTGCGACGACGCCGAGTGCTGCGCTCGAGACGCTCGCTCCGGGGACGTTTGGAGCGCCGGCGCTGCTCGAGTGGCTCGCGCGCGACGAACTCTGTGGTCCGATGTTCATCGGTGGCGAGACGTCCGGAGAGCTGGTCAGCGATCCGGCGACGTGGAGTGGGATGCCGCGCGTGACCCAGCTCGACGTGCAGTCGCTCTTGCTGATGTCGCGGCCCGTGGGCAAGGGCGCGACGCAGCGGCCGGGTGTGTGGAACGACACGCGTGTGCCGCTCGAGGAAATCGCGCGCGCCACGCGGCTCGCGACGCCGCGCATCGGCCGTGTGCGCGTCACGTTGCTCTCCGGCGAGCTCTTCGAGGGCCGTCTGAACGCGGTCGGCGAGGGCTGCGTGTGGCTCGACACCAGCTATGGCCGCATGGGACTCAATGGAACGCTCGTGAAGAGCGTCGAGCGGCTCGACGTTGCGGAAGAAGGCGCGAGCGGCGCTCGCCGCGTCCGCGTCCATGCCCCGGGCGGCCTGCTGACCGGCACGCTGGAGAGCGACGACGGCGCGAATGCGAGCGTCCTGCTCGACAGCGGTGCGCGCATGACGGTTCCGTCCTCGGACGTCACGCCGCTCGGCGAGGCCCAAAAGGACACCGTCCGCCTGAAGCGCAAGCCCTGAGCCTTCGGCGCGCGGCGTAATTCGACCGCTCCGGGGGTATCCTCGCAGCCGCGGGCCGCTAGTGGCCCCACGGTGACGACGATGCCCCAAGCCTGTGCCACCTTTGCGCGCCTTCTGGCGCTGTTCGCCGCGCTCTGTCTCTCGCTCGCTCCCGCGCACGCCGGCGACGACGAGATCGTGGCCGAGTTCAAGAAGTACTTCAAGCAGTACAAGGACACGGCGACGCGCGTCGACGCCGTGCTCTCGCTCGAGGATGCGGACTCCGCCGCGGTGGTCGATGCGCTGATCCCCGTGCTCAAGCTGACCGAGGACCCCGACGTGGTGCGCGCGGCGGTCCGCGTGCTCTCGAAGTTCAAGTCGGACGCGCCGAAGGCCGCGCTGTTCGCGGCGCTCGAAGCGCAAAAGGACGAGGCGGTGCGCTCGGGTCTCCTGCAGGCGGCAGCCGCGGGCAAGTACAGCGGCGCGAACGAGTCGCTGAAGAAACTCTTGGTCGACAAGTCCTGGGACCTGCGTCGGCGCGCGGTCGACGCGCTCGTCGCCAGCGGCGACGCGAGCGTCGCGGATGCGATCCTGCCCTTGTGCGCCGACTCCGAGCCCGCGCCGCGCTGCGCGGCACTCGAAGGGCTCGCGGCGCTGAAGAGCACGCTCGTCGTCAAGCCCGCCATCGAGTCCTTGTCGCACGAGGTGTGGCAGGTGCGCGTGAGCGCGATTCTTGCGCTCAAGAAGGTCCGCAGCCGCGACGCGATCGAGCCGTTGATTGCGCGCCTGACGGCGGAAGACGGCCGCCTGCAGGTCGACGTCGGCGACGCGCTCAACGAGATCACCGGGCGCAGCTTCGGCACGCGCATCGAGCTCTGGCAGCAGTTCTGGGGTGCCTACAGGGACCGCTTCCAGATTCCGACCGACGAGGAGCTCGCCAAGCTGCGCGCGAAGCAGAAGGAAGAGGCCGCGAAGTACAAGCCCGAGAAGGCGGGCACGAGCTACCACGGCATCGAGACGCCGAGCCGCCGCATCATGTTCGTGATCGACGTCTCGGGCTCGATGGAGAACTTGGTCGTCGAGAAGGAGCGCTTCGAAGACGGCGGCTATCCGTCGTTCCTGCGCATCGACATCTGCAAGACCGAGCTCGTGCGCACGATCGAGAGCTTGGAGCCCTACGTCGAGTTCAACGTGATCGCCTTCGCCACCGCGGTGCGTCCGTGGAAGAAGGACTTGGTCAAAGCCAACGTGGTCAACAAGACCGCGGCGGTCGACTGGGTGCGCAAGCTCGAGGCGCTCGGCGGCGCCTCCAAGGAGGACCTCGCGCAGGCCGGGCTCACCGGCTCCGCAAACTTGGAGGCGGGCAAGACCAACACCTTCGGCGCGCTCTCGACGGCGCTGGGGGCCGGTGGCCGCGGCACGAAGGACAAGGCCTACGAGTGCGTGATCGACACGATCTTCTTCCTCTCCGACGGGCGCCCGACGGTGGGGGACTACGTCGACCCGCAGGACGTGGCGCGCGAGGTCCGCGAGCTCAACCAGCTGCGCAAGGTCGTGATCCACACCATCGCGATCGGCGAGTTCCAGAAGGACTTCATGAAGGTGCTCGCCGAGCAGAACGGTGGGATCTTCGTCGACCTCGGCCGCTGAGCACGGCGCGCACCCCTTCCGCGGCCCCGCCCGAGGTGGCGCCAGACGTTTCTTCCGGCCGTACGGTCGACGCCGCGCGAGGGGAGTGGGCCGGGGTTGACGCTCCCCCTCGGCGGTCGTATGTTTCCTCGCCCTCTCGGTCGGGGTGTGGCTCAGCTTGGCTAGAGCGCTTGGTTCGGGACCAAGAGGTCGGAGGTTCAAATCCTCTCACCCCGACCACCTACCGCGCCGCGCTGCGCGCGGGATGTCGCGGGCTGCGTCCCGAGAGAGCACTCGAGGCGCTTCCGCAGGCGACATCCGAGGCCCAACTCGCTCGGCGAGGTCCGCGGTGAACCCGCACGGCCAGTTCCGCGATGAGACCGCGGCGCAGCCCTCCGAGGGCTCTGCTAGGCCGCGCTGTCCTCGCGCGAGGCGTCGTTCGCGGCGCTCGGCGGCAGGGGGAGCGGGGAGCGAATCGTGCGCAGGCGCAGGATGACCGTGGCGCCAATCGCCGCCAGCGCCGCCAAGAGGAACTTCAGGGGCAGCCCGAGGCGCTCGCTCGCGAGGCCGAAGCCGACCGCCAGCGCGAGCACGGCGAGCGCCGAGAGCTTCACGTGGAGCCGCACGCCGCGGTGGCGCTCCCAGTCGAGGATCATGGGCCCGAACAGGGGCGACGCGAGCAGGCGGGCGTGCAGCCGCGGAGACGAGCGCACGAGGCACCAGCTCGCGAGCAGCAGGAACGGCGTCGTCGGCAGGAGCGGCAGGAACAGACCCGCCGTGGCCAAGCCGACGAAGAG
>JBIKYW010000289.1:0-4702 GCA_044355055.1 Planctomycetota bacterium
CGGCGACTACGCCTTCGCGATCGGTGACAAGGAGGAGCCCGCGGAGCTCGCGAGCGTGGACTGGAGCCTCTCGGGGCTCTACGAGCGCGATGGGGGGCTCGATGGCTCCACGCGCGGCGGCGGCTTCGAGTTCGGGCGCACCGTGGCGGCCTTCGAGGTCGAGCTCGCGATCGACGGCGGCGCCCTGCACCTCTTCCTCGAAGGCGAGTACCTCGCGACCTACCACACGCCCGACGGCATGCCGCTCGAAGGCTACGTGGGCTTCGCCAGCGGGCTCGGCTCGTACAAGGTCACCAGCGTGAGCGTGCAGCGGCTCGACCGCAGCGCGAGCATCGCACCGCTCGAGCGTGTTCCGCCGCCGGTCTTGATCGATCGCCCGCGCGTCGCGACGTTCCGCGACAGCGCGAATCGCAAGCTCGTCGGCATTCCCCTCAGCGCCAAGGGCACATTGTGCGCGTGGATGCCGCTGCCCGAGGCTGGCGATGCACCGGCCGGCGCGCCCGACCGCGTGCGCAAGAAGATCGTCGACCGCGCGAGCGACCTAGAGCGCATCGTCACGCGGCAGTCCATCCAGATTCCCGTCGTCCTCGCGCTACCGCGCGCGCTCGGGCCCGACCTGCGCGCGGCGGTGGTCGCGGAGCTCGATGCGAAGCTCGATCCGCAGTTCCGTGCGCGGCTCACGCTCGTCGACTACGGTCCCGCGGACTTGGAAGAGGCGCGCGGGAGCGCCGGCGACGAGCATCAAGCATGGCTACTTTTCATCGACTCCGCGGGCGTCCTGCGCGTGACGTCGAGCCTGTACGCGGGCCTGCGTGCCGACGGCGCGCTCGGCCGCTGGGTCGAGGTGTTCCGCAATCGCTGAACTCGCAGTCGCCGAGCTTTCCTCGGCGCGCGCCGTGACTCAGGCGCGCGAGCGCTCGGTCTTGTTCGTCGGGGTGCCGCCGCGCGCGTGCGCGAGGGCGGCCGCGACGAAGCCGTCGAACACAGGATGCGGCTGCAGCGGCTTCGACTTGAACTCGGGATGGAACTGCACGCCGATGAAGAACGGGTGGTTCTTCAGTTCGACGATCTCGACGAGATCGCGCTGCGGATTCACGCCGCTCGTGACGAGGCCCGCCGCTTCGAAGCGCGCGCGGTAGGCGTTGTTGTATTCGAAGCGGTGGCGGTGGCGCTCGCGGATCGCCGAGGCCTTGTAGAGGCGCTGGGCCAGCGTGCCCGGAGCGAGGCTGCAGTCGCAGGCGCCGAGGCGCATCGTGCCGCCCTTTTCGTGGACGTTGGCCTGATCGGCCATCAAGTGGATCACGGGGTGAGGCGACTGCGGGTCGAGCTCTTCCGTGTTGGCGCCGTCGAGCTTGAGCACGTTGCGCGCGAACTCGATCGTGGCGCACTGCATCCCGAGGCAGATGCCGAAGAACGGCAGCCCCGTCTCGCGCGCGTGGCGGATCGCCTTGATCTTGCCCTCGACGCCGCGCTCGCCGAATCCGCCGGGGATCAGGAGTCCATCGCAGCCCTCGATCAGGGCAGCGCCTTGGTCTGCATAGTCCTCGGCGCGCACCTTGCGGATCTTCACCTTGCAGCCGTTGGCGATCCCCGCGTGAGCGAGGGACTCGTAGATCGACTTGTAGGCGTCGTGGAGCTGCGTGTACTTGCCGACCACCGCGATCTCGCAGGTGTCGGTGGTCTTGCGCAGATCCTCGATCATGCGATTCCAGTCGCCGAGGTCGGTCTCGCCCTCCGAGGGGAGCCCCAAGCGCCGCGTGATGATTCGATCGAGCCCGGCCTTCACGAGCATCGTCGGCACTTCGTAGATCGAAAACTCGACGTCGCGCTCTTCGATCACCGCCTCGCGGCGCACGTTGCAGAACAGGCTGATCTTGCGCGCCATGTCGTCGGTCATCGGCTGCTCGGTGCGGCAGATGAGCACGTCGGGCTGGATGCCGATCTCGCGCAGCTTTCCGACGGACTGCTGCGTGGGCTTGGTCTTCATCTCGCCCGACGCGCGCAGGTAGGGCAGCAGCGTCAGGTGCACGAACATCACGTCGCTCGCGGGGATTTCGAGCGCGAACTGACGGATGGCCTCGATGAAGGGCAGGCTCTCGATGTCGCCGACCGTGCCGCCGATCTCCGTGATCGCGACGTCGGAGCCCGGCGCCACGCCGTTTCGAATCGCATCCTTGATCGCGTCGGTGATGTGCGGGATCACCTGCACGGTGCTGCCGAGGTAGTCGCCGCGGCGCTCGCGCGCGATCACTTCGCTGTAGATCTTGCCCGTCGTGTAGTTCGAATAACGGTTGAGACGCGCCGTCGTGTAGCGCTCGTAGTGTCCGAGGTCGAGGTCGGTCTCCGAGCCGTCGTCGAGCACATACACCTCGCCGTGCTGGTAGGGGCTCATGGTGCCCGGGTCGACGTTGATGTAGGGGTCGAGCTTCTGCATCGACACCTTGAGGCCGCGGCGCTCGAGGATCATGCCGATCGCCGCCGACGTCAGTCCCTTGCCGAGGCTCGAAACGACCCCGCCCGTCACGAAGATGTGCTTCATGTTGCTCCCCCGCTCCCAACTCGATCTTGGGCCGCGCGCTCGCTAGCGCGCGGCCGTGCTCCGAAAGCGCCCGACGAACGCATCGTAATCGGCGCGCGTGTCGATTCCGAGGGGCACGCGCCTCGCGTCGACGACCCGCATGCGTCCGCCTTGCTCGAGCCAGCGAAGCTGCTCGAGGTTCTCGACGCGCTCCAGCACGCCCGCGGGCGAGCGCACGAAACGCTCGAGCGCCGCAGGGCGGAACGCGTACACGCCGACATGGCGCCGCGCGACCTCGGCCCACGGCCGCGCGTCGGCGCGCGCGTAGGAGCGCGTCGCGTCGAGCGAGCGGTGGGGGATCGGGGCGCGCGAGAAGTACAGCGCGTCGCCGTTCTCGGCGCGCACGACCTTGACCACTTGGGGTTCGAGCGCCTCTTCGGGCTGCTGGAACGGCGCCGCGAGCGTCCCCGCCTCGACCGCGGGGTCCCGAAAGACGGCGACGAGCCGCTCCAAGTCCTTCGGATCGAGCTCGGGCTCATCGCCCTGCACGTTGACCACGACTTCGAAGTCGCCGCCGACCTTGGCAGCCGCCTCGTGGACGCGGTCGGTGCCGCTCGCGTGTTCCACCCGCGTCATCACGGCCTCGACTCCGTGCGACTGTGCGGCGGCGAGCACCTCGGCGTCGTCCACCGCCAGCACCACCCGAGCGAGCGCGGCGCAGCGGCGCAGGTTGCGCACGGTGTGCACGCACAGCGGCAGGCCCGTCTCGGCGAGCAGCATCTTGCGCGGCAGGCGCTGCGACGCGAGCCGTGCGGGCACGATCGCGAGGGCGCGGGGATAGGCGGGAGCCGACGACATCACGGACGCGTGCGAGCCTTGGGGGAGGGCGCCGTGAAGGGGGACTCGCCTTCCTTCGTCTGGGTGGCCTGTCCAGCGAAGGTGGCGTTGTAGATGTCGAGGAACCCGGCCTTGAGCGTGCGGCAGACCGCGTAGGTGTCGGCCGCGATGCCCTTCTGAACGGTGAGGTGGCGCGTACCGCTCGGCAGCTCGACTTCGAGGCACCACGCGACGTCGGTGCCCGCGGCGCTCGCCGGAGCCGCGCCCGACACGGCGAGCGCGCGGAAGCCTTCGCTCTCCATCCAGCCGAGCAGGTCGGCCATGATCTCGTTCGTCTGCACCTTGCGGTCGAAGTTGGTGCTGAGCTTCGAGTACTGCTCGAGCCGTCCGGTGTGCGCCTCGTTGACCAGCTCGAAGCTCTTCTTCGCGCGGTACTCGTGGAGCGCGATGCGGCAGGGCTCGGCGCCGTCCGAGCCCGCCTTCGCGCCGGTCGAAGCACAGCTCGACGCACCGAGTGCGGCGAGGGAAACGAGCAGCATGAAAACGAAGGCCCGGATGGGGCCCGAATGGGGGCGGCGCATGGGGTGGGAGCAGGGGCGCGGGGAGGTGGGTGGCGACCCCCTCCCGGGGGCCCCTCCGAGGCCAGCCGGGGGCGCACCTTAGCGGTCGCTCGGAAGCCCGGCAAGCGCGCGGACGGGTTGTGGGTAAGCGGTGGAAACGTGCGCTCTCGAACGGTCCTCACCCCCTGCATCCGGTGCTGGTAGCGGAACAACACGCAGGATTTTGTGGAAAACGCCTCTGCGGTTTGGCCTTCTGTGCGCACGCCGCAGCCGCGTGAGCACTTTCGCTCGCGGGGCTCGGCCGCACACTCCGCGCTGCCCTCTGCAGCGCGGGCAAGTTCTGTCACCTCAAGGCTTTAGGGGAGGGCGTTCAACGTCCATGGGCCGTCTCGAAAAGATCGTTGTCATCACTGTCCTGTTCCTCGTCGCAGTCATCCTCGGCATCTCGCTCAACGGCGGCGGTGAAGAGGAAGCGCTCGAAGTCGCCGCGCGCAACCGCCGCAAGGCGGCCGCGGACGTCGCGGAAGCGGGTGTGGAGAAGTCGGAGGCCGGCGGCGTGATGAGCGCCTCGGTCAAGCTCGACGCTCCCGCCGCGGGCAACGTTGGACAGGACCTGTCCAAGGTTCCCGCGCAGCCCATGCCCGTCGTCGTCACTTCGACTCCGACTCCCGCGCCGATCGGTGCGCAGCCCGCCGCGGGCTCGTTCCTCGTCACCACCGTCGGCCTCGAGCCGACGACCAGCGACGAGATGATGCTCTACACGTGGAAGGCTGGCGATTCGTTCAAG
>JBIKYW010000288.1:0-4702 GCA_044355055.1 Planctomycetota bacterium
GCTCGAGGCCCTCACGCGCGGCTACGTGCTCTTGTTCGATGCGAACTGGCGCCTCGAGGGCGTCAACGAAGGGCTCTTGCGCGACCTCTCCACCGAGTTCGAGCGCACGCCGCCGCAGTCCGTCGACTGAGCCACGAAGACACGAGCCCCGAGCGCGAACAGGACTACGCGGCACTCGATCGCGCTTGGAAAGCGGTCGATGAGGGCGACGCGCAGGCCGCCTTGGACATCGCGAGCGAAGCGAGCGACGAGCTCGCGGAGACATGGGTCCTCCGCGCGACGGCGCAACTCGCGCTCGACGAACTCGACGCAGCGCAGCACGCCTGCGAACAAGCCGCAGCCCGCGAAGACGCTTCCGAGGACGCGGAGCTCGCGCTGGTGCGCGCGGAGATCGCCCTGCGCCGCTGGGACTTCGACGCAGCGCGCGAGGAACTCGCACGGGCCGAGCGACTGGGCGACAGCCCGGTCGTTCTGGCGAAGCTCGCGCTGCTCGCAGACCTCGACGGGGACTTCGGGCGCGCGGAACGGCTCCTGCGCGACGCCCAGCGCCTCGAGCCCGAGGGATTTCCCCTGCCGCCGCGCTTCTCCGAGGCCGAGTTCGACCGCGTGCTCAAGCAGGCGATCTCGCGCCTCCCCGAGGAGTTCCGCGCCGCTCTCGAGCGCGTGCCTGTGATCGTCGAGCCGATGCCGTCGCGCGCCTTGTGCGCCGAAGATCCCCGCGAGACGCCTCCGGACCTGCTGGGGCTCTTCACGGGTGCTTCCTGCTTGGACAGCAGTCCTGACGCTCTGCCGGAGCTCCCGCCGACCATCCATCTGTTCCAGCGCAACTTGGAACGGGCCTGCACGCATCGGCGCGAGCTCGCCGAGCAGATCGAAGTGACCCTCTACCACGAGCTGGGCCACTATCTGGGCTTCGACGAGGACGGAGTGGCCGACTTGGGGCTCGAGTGACCGTTTTTTTAAACATGGGGTAGGCTTCAGAGGAGAGTCCTCGGAGCTACAAGTCCCCCATGAGCCCCCGCATCTCCGCCCTTCTCCTCCCGTTCCTCGCCCTGCTCGCGCTCCCCGCGCGCGCCGACGTCGTCACGCTCACCTCGAGCAAGGACGCGACGATCTACAACGACACGGTCGGCAACCGCTGCGACAGCAAGGGCTTCACCATGTACGCCGGACAGGCCGGTGCCAACACGACGTGGCCCATGCGCCGCGCCTTGGTGGCCTTCGATGTCTCGGCCGTGCCCGCGGGCTCCACGGTGA
Organism: Planctomycetota bacterium; assembly: GCA_044355055.1. Taxonomy (GTDB): domain Bacteria; phylum Planctomycetota; class UBA1135; order UBA1135; genus F1-120-MAGs118. The sequence continues at coordinate 1,258 of JBIKYW010000288.1, forward strand.
CGAGCGTGCAGGTCAAGCTCTACATGTCGAAGACCGTCGTCGGCGCGAAGACCTTCACGCTGCACAAGCTGACCCGCGGCTGGAACGAGGGCCCGACCGTCGGATTCTCGGGCGATGGGAACAGCGCGCAGGTCGGCGATCCGACTTGGCTGCACACGTACTTCAACAACCAGCTCTGGACCACGCCCGGGGGTGACTTCGTCGCGACGGCCAGCGCTTCGCTGAGCATCGGCTCGACCTACCAGTACTACACGTGGGGCTCGACCGCGCAGCTCGTCGCGGACGTGCAGTCGTGGATCGACAACCCGAGCACGAACTACGGCTGGATCGTGCGTGGTCCCGAGGGCGGAGCGAAGTCCGCGAAGCAGTTCGAGACCCGCGAGAGCCTCGCTCAGTACCGACCGCAGATCGTCGTGACCTACACCCCGCCTCCGCCGACGGCGTACTGCACCGCCAAGACCAACAGCCTCGGCTGCGTGCCCGCGATCGGCTCGACGGGCAGTGCCGACTTCAACGCCGGCTCGGGCTTTGCGATCACGCTGTCGAACACGCTCAACCAGAAGGCGGGACTGCTCTTCTACGGCACGGTCGGCCCGGCGACGGCGCCGTTCCAAGGCGGCACGATGTGCGTGCAGGCGCCGATCCAGCGCACCGTCGCGCAGAACTCCGGCGGCAGCGCCAGCCCCGCCAACGACTGCACCGGAAGCTTCAGCTACGACTTCAACGTGCTGATCGCATCGGGCGCCAACTCGCAGCTCTCGGTGGGCCGACTGGTGTGCGCCCAATACTGGAGCCGCGACCCGGCCGCGACGTTCACGACCAACCTCTCCAACGCGCTGCGCTTCTACATCTACCCCTAGCCCTCTCTCACGCCATGATCCGCGCCTCCGCTCTCGGGGCGCTCGCCCTGCTGTGCACAGCGGCGAGCGCCGACGTTCTCCAACTGACGGCGGTGCGCGACAACACGCTCTGGAACGACGCGGCCGGAGCGACTTCGAACGGGGCGGGCCCCGTCATGATCGTGGGGCGGGCGGGTGGCTCATCGGGCGCACCGATCCGCCGCGGCCTCGTCCGCTTCGACCTCGCCGCGGCGCTTCCGGCGGGCTCTGTCGTTCACTCGGCCCAGCTGGTGCTCGCCAATCCGTCCGGCAACGTCGGGCCGCGCAACGTGCGCGTGCACCGCGTATTGGCGGACTGGGGTGAGGGTGCTTCGAGCACGTCGAGCGGCCAAGGCGCTCCGGCTCAGCCCGGCGATGCGACGTGGCTCCAGCGCTTCTATCCGGGCAGCCCGTGGAGCGCCGCGGGCGGCGACTTCTCTGCGACAGTGAGCACGGTGCTCGCCGTCGACCAGCTCGGTACGCACACGTGGCCCTCCACGCCCCAGGTCGTCTCCGACGTCCAAGGCTGGCTCGACGCGCCCTCCGCGAACTTTGGGTGGTTGCTCAAGCTCGACGTCGAGACGGTCGCGCAGACCACGAAGGTCTTCGGCACTCGGGAGTCACTCGATCCCGCGGAGTGGCCAACGCTGATCGTCGACTTCACACCGCCGGTCGTCGGCACCTACTGCGTCGCTCGCGTCTCGAGCAACGGCTGCGCGCCTGCCATCGGCTGGAGCGGCTCTCCGAGCACGAGCCCCGCCGCGGCATTCTCGGTGAACCTCTCCCAAGCGCCGCAGCAGCGCGCCGCGTCGCTCGTGTACTCGCTCGCAGGCCCCGCGAGCACGCCTTTCCTGGGCGGAACCCTGTGCATCGCTCCCCCGCTCACGCGCTGCGCGGTGACGACGACGAGCGCCGGCGGTTTCCTGCCCTGCTCGGGTACGGCGAGCCTCGACTTTCACGCGCGCGTCGCCAGCGGAATCGACCCGCGCCTCACGCCCGGAGCGCTCGTGCACGCCCAGTGGCACCTGCGCGACCCCGGCAATCCGCAGGGCTCGTTCCTGACGAGCGACGGGCTGCGCTTCACGCTGCAACCGTGAGCCCAGCCGAAGTGCGCAGCTCTTCGTAGAAGCGGCGCACCTTCGGGATGGTCTACATTCTCTAGCTTGGGGCCATGCGTCCCGAGCCGGAGAAGCCATGTCGAAGAAGCAGCAGTACAAGGTCACCACTCGCCTCGTCCACGGCCCCGAGCACTCGGCGAAGTGGGACTTCTCCCACCACGTCACGCCGCCGCTCTCGAGCTCGACCACCTACCGCCTCGACTCCGCCAAGCGCGGCGCGCGCGGCTTTCAGGAGTTCGGCCAGCTAGTCACCGACGTCGGCGAGACGCCGGTGTACATCTACGATCGCCTCGACGAGCCGACGCGCTCGATCCTCGAGGGCGAGCTCGCGGAGCTCGAGCAGGGCGAGAGCTGCGTCACGTTCGCGTCGGGCATGGCCGCCATCTCCGCTGCGCTCGGATGCACGCTCACGAGCGGCGATGAAGTGATCGCACACCCCGTGCTCTACGGCTGCACGCACTCGCTCTTCCAGAACTGGTACCCGCGTCAGGGCATCGCCGTGAAGCGCGTCGACATGAACGCGCTGGCCGCAGTGCGCGCGGCGGTGACCGAGCGTACGCGCGTCTTGTACTTCGAGTCGCCCGTCAATCCGTCGCTGGAGCTGATCGACGTGCGCGCACTGCGCAAGCTCGTCGACGAGCTCAACGCCGGTCGCAGCGAAGACCGCAAGCTGCTCGTCTTCATCGACAACACTTTCGCGACTCCCTTCGGCCAGCGCCCGCTCGCGCTCGGTGCAGACGTGGTACTGCACTCGCTCACCAAGAACCTCGGTGGTTTCGGGACCGAGCTCGGTGGCGCCGTGATCTGCCCCAAGTCGATGCACGCCCGGCTCCTGCTCTATCGCAAGGACTTCGGCGGGATCCTGTCGTCGAAGGCCGCGTGGGCGATCCTCGTCTACGGATTGCCGACGCTTGCGCTGCGCCTCAAGCGTCAACAGTTCACGGCGCGCAAGGTTGCGACGTGGCTCGAGAAGCAGTCGTGCGTTGCGCGCGTGAGCTACCCCGGACTCCCGAGCTTCCCGCAGCGCGAGCTCGCCGAGCGTCAGCTCGTCGACTTCGACGGCGACTTCGCGCCCGGCAACATGATCTTCTTCGAACTCGATCCCTCGCAGGTCGAGCCCGAGGCGTTCATCGACTCCCTCGCGCGCTCCGCGTACTCGATCACGCTCGCGGTCTCGCTCGGCCACACCAAGACGTTGATCGAGCTGCCGTCGAGCATGACGCACAGCTCCTACGGCAAGGAGGGCGGCGCGGTGCGGCTCTCGATCGGCCTCGAGAGCCCGAGCGACATCATCGCGGACCTCAAGTCCGCGCTGTCCGAGGTCGCGAAGTCGACCTCGACGCGCGGAAACGGTGCGAAGGTCCGCACCCGGCCCTAGGCGGGCTCACGGCGCGAACACGAAGCGCATCGCGTTCGACAGGCTCGTCGTGCTCGGACTCGCGGGATCGA
>JBIKYW010000290.1:0-4692 GCA_044355055.1 Planctomycetota bacterium
CGCGCTGGGCAGCGCCGCACCGGAGTCCGCGCGCAAGTCCGCGGAAGGCCTGCGCTACCGCGACTTCCTCGTGGTCGCGCTCATCCTCGACGAGGAAAACCTCTTTACCGACAACTGGATCTACATCCACACGCCGGGCGTCAAGGTCGGCCGCATCCAGAACTTCAACAACTGGTCGCGCGCCATGATTCCCGACGCGGGTCGCACCTGCCTCGGGATGGAGTACTTCTGCTTCGAAGGCGACGGACTTTGGAGCGCCAAGGACGAGGAATTGATCGCGCTCGCCACGAAGGAGCTCGGGCAGCTCGGCCTCGCGGACCCCAAGCGCGTGGTCGACGGTACGGTCGTGCGCATGCCCAAGGCGTATCCGATCTACGACGCGGAGTACCGCGGGCACCTCGACCGCGTGCGCGACTTCATCGACGGCATCGACAACCTGCACCCCGTGGGGCGCAATGGAATGCACAAGTACAACAACCAAGACCACTCGATGCTGACGGCGATGATGGTGGTCTGGAACATGCAGGGCGCAAGACACGACGTGTGGGAAGTCAACACGGACTTCGAGTACCACGAAGAGCAGCGCCTCGAGCCGCAGAAGTCGCCGAGCGCGGCCGCGAGCTGAGGCATCATGGCGGCCAGCGAACTCCAAGGCAGCGCGTACATCCGGGACTTCAACCGGTACGAGCAGAAGTATCTGTTGCGCCTCGAGGACGCTCGCGCACTGCTCGCCGAGCTCGCCGACCACGCACAGCCCGACCCGCACTCGGGCACCGAAGGCTATTCGATTCACTCACAGTACTGGGACTCGCCCGAGCTGCGCTTCTTCTGGGAGAAGCTCGACGGCCAGAAGTTCCGACGCAAGCTGCGGCTGCGCCGCTACGCTCAAGGCGACGAGGCGTTCGTCGAGATCAAGCAGCGCATCGACCGCACGGTGCAGAAGCGACGCGCGCGGCGCAGCGTCAGCGAGCTGATCGCGCTGTTCGGTTCGGGCGCGATCGACACCGAGCGCGAACGCGCCGAGCAAGATCCGGTCGTGCGCGAGGCGCTGGTCCTCTGTCGCGAGCACCGCCTCGCGCCGAAGCTCGCGGTCAGCTATCGACGCCAAGCGTGGTTCGCGCGCTTCGAGAACGACCTGCGGATCACGCTCGACACGCGCCTGCAGTACGACGTGCACTCGCTCGACCTCACGCGCCCCTTCGAGAGCGGAAGCTGGATCCTGCCGCCGGAGCTCGCGGTGCTCGAGCTCAAGTACAACCAGCGTGTGCCGCTGTGGCTCGTCGCTCTCGTCAAGAAGCACCGGCTCGAGCTGGTGCGCTTCTCGAAGTACTGCGCGGCTGCCGACCTCGCCTTCCACGGCGGGCGCCACGCGCTCGCGCCGAAACCCCGCTGAATACGGAGTCCCCATCGTGAACGAAGCCCTCGACCAGCTCACACGCAACACCGCGGCCATCGGCGGCGGCGCGGCGCTGTGGCATGTGCTCTACGCGCTCGCACTGAGCTTCTTCCTGTCCCTCGTGCTCGCGTGGGTCTATCGCCAGACCCACCGCGGCATCAGCTACTCGGTGTCGCTCGTCCACACGATGATCCTGATGGCGATCACGACGGCGCTCGTGATGGAGATCATCGGCTCGAACATCGCCCGCGCGTTCAGCTTGGTCGGCGCACTCTCGATCATCCGCTTCCGCACGGCGATCAAGGAACCCCGCGACGTCGGCTTCCTGTTCGCGTCGATGGCGGTCGGCATGGCGTGTGGCACGGGATTCTTCGACCTCGCGGTGCTCTTCACGCTCTTCCTCTCACCGGTGATCTACTTCCTGCACCGTTTCCAGATCGGCGCGCAGCCTACGAGCGAGATGCTGCTCAAGGTGCAGCTCGCGGACGGCGTCGACCATCGCACGGCGTTCCAAGAGCCCTTCTTCCGTTACTTGCAGGACCACTCGCTCCTTTCGGTCGAGACGATCCAAGGCGGGAGCGCGCTCGAGCTCGTGTACTCGGTGCACCTCAAAAAGGGCGCGAAGGACGCGGAGCTGATGGACGCGCTGCGAGCCGCCAACGGCAACCGCAAGGTCGTGCTGCTCACCGGCGCCCAGAACATCGACGTCTGAGCATCTCTGCGCGATGGCGGCGAATTCCCCCATGGCGGCGCGCTCGACTTCGAGCTTCGTGGTGCGCCACGAGCGCCTGCTCATCGGCGCGTGGCTCGCGCTCTGCGCCGCCGCGTTGGGGGTGATGGCCGTGTGGGGCATCGCTTGGAACGGCGCGGAAAGGCTCATCGACACGCGCGGCGAGGCGTGGGTGGCGGAGCTCGAAACGGCGCGAGCGCTGCTCGACTCAGGCGCGGAAGATCGGGCGCTCGCCCTGCTCGAACGGCTCGACCGCGAGTGCCCTGCGACGTTCGTGAAGCATCGACAGGACCGTGAGCGCGAACGCCTGCTGGCGATGCTCGGAGAGGCCAACCTGCGCCTCGATCGGAAGAAGCGTGCGCTCGAAGCCTTCGCGCGTGCCGTGCAGTTCGATCCGAAGAACTTCGCAAACCACTTCCGGCTGGCCGAGGCTGCGCGCGAGCTCGGCGAGTCCGACCTCGCTCGCACGGAATACGCAGCGGTGCTCGCGATTCATCCGACGCACACGCCCTCGGTCGCGGCGCTCGTCGACATGAACTATGACGCGGGCAACTACGCGCCGATCCCGGAGCTCTTCGAGCGCTACATCGACGCGTGGATGCTCGCGACCGTGCACGTGGAGCTCGGCACGACGCGCGTGGCGCTCGACCTACCGGTCGACGGCTCGCTTCATGAAGTTCGAGTGCCTGTGAGCCTTCCAGCGGACTGGACGGGCGAGGCGCGCGTGCTCACGCACGGTTACAGCGCGCGCGTGGAGTCGCTTCGACTCGTGGCGCCGCTGCTCGCGGGACGCTACGGCGAGCCAAGTCACTTGGACGTGGACTGCACACGCACGGGGGCAGCGAGCGGAGGCACTCGGACGGAGAACGGCGAGCTCGCTGCGGAAAGCACCGAGTCGGCGCTCGCACTCGGGCAGATCTCCCTGCCGCAAGGAGCCTCGCGCGCCGAGCTGAAGATCGCGCTCTTCCGGCCGATTCCTCTCGAACTCTGGAAGCAGGCGGAGAAGAGCTTCTCAAATCGCCTGCTACTCCCGCGATGGCGCGAGCTGCAGGCAAGGATCCGCCGGAGCGGCGCCCCCGAGGCGGGCGTCGTGTTCGAGGACTGAGCCCATGTCCCTCGCGCGCCTCGATCGCATCGAACGCACGGCCGCCGCACTCCTCGCGGCGCTCGCGGTCGCGTACGTGGCGACCGAGCGCTCCCCCGCGCCGTGGCTCTTCGTGTGGAGCCAGCGTTGGAGCGTGCTGCTGTTCGTGACCATCGCACTCGCCGTGCTTTGGCTCGCGTCCTACCGTTGGCCCGCGCCGCGCGGCGTCATCGCAGTGCGCAGAGTCGCCGTGCTCAGCGCTTCGAGCGTGCTGCTCATGCTCGTCGGAGTCGAGGTGGCACTGCGCGTCGCGGACAAGCCGGCGTTCGAGGAGCTCGACAACTCCGGCCGCCATGCGCCGGATCCGGACGTCGGGCACGTGTACGTGCCAAATCACCGTCAGACCCTTCAGACGCGCGAATACCGTGTCGAATGGGCAAGCAACGCGCAGGGGGTGCGCGCGGAGCGCGACTACGGCAATAAATCGCCGAACGTGACGCGCATCCTGTGCGTCGGCGATTCGTTCACGGCCTGCGATCAGGTCCCCTACGCGCAGAGCTGGCCCGCGGTCCTCGAAACGAGGCTGAATGCGCGTCTCGCGAGCACCGCTCGTCGCGTCGAGGTCGTCAACGCGGGCTTCCCCGGCTTTTCGACGGCGAATGAAGCGGCGTGGCTCGCCAAGTTCGGAGCGACCTTTGCGCCCGACGTCGTCCTCGTCGCGACCACGCCGAACGACCTCTCGGAAAATCCGTTCCCGCTGCAGTACACCGTGCGCGACGGGCGCATGGTTTCGGCCCGCTCCACGGAGCTCGACGAAGCGCGCTTCGAGCACCGCAAGCAGTGGTGGTGTCTCGGCGGTGCGCTCGAGCGCTCGATCCTCGCCCAGCGGGTCACGGCCTCGAGTGCGTGGGCCGCGTTGCTCGGGAGGCCGGCGTTTCATCACATCGAGGCCTATGAGGCTCCGCGCAGCGCGAAGGCCGAGCGACTCTACGCGCTCGCGAGCGAGTCGATGTCCGCGGCGGCGGAGACCGCGCGCAGTCTCGGGGCACGCTTTGGAATCGTCGTGATTCCGTACAGCCGCCAGTTGCGTGACTTTGGGCCCGCACTCGACGGAGGCGCATACGGCGCGTTCTGGCTCGAATTCGCGAAGCAGCGCTCACTCGACTGCGCCGACGCACGGCCTCTGTTCCTCGCCGATACGGGGAGCGAGCCGCTCTACTGGCGCGAAGACAATCACTGCACCGCGGCGGGCTATGCGCTGGTCGCGCAGGCGGCGGACGAACTGCTCTGGAGCCGTTCGAAGGAGCTCGGGTGGACGCCATGAGCACGTCCCTCGGCCCCAAATCGCGCGGCTGGCGTCGTCTGACACTCCGCGACGTGCTGTTCCTCACGCTGCCTCCGATGGCGCTCGCCACGTGGCTCTTCGTCGCGTCGGTGAACGACTACTCGAACGCGCGGCAGTACGACGACTGGTGGTCGGCG
>JBIKYW010000291.1:0-4688 GCA_044355055.1 Planctomycetota bacterium
CGCTCGGCGAGGAAGCCGAGCGCCGAACTCCAGTCGGGGAACTCGACGTCGCCCGCGAGCGTGTCGCCGAGCTCGCTCGCGATCGCGTGGCGGAACGCGCGCAGGTTGTCGCGGTCGCGCACCTGCGCCGCGAGGAAGTAGACCGCCTTGCGACCGGAGCAGAACTGCTGCAGCAGCTCGGTCTTGCCGACGCGCCGACGCCCGTAGAGCACGAACAGCTCTGGCCGACCGGAGTCGGCCAGCTCGTTCAGGAAGGCGAGCTCGCGCTCGCGGCCGAGGAACGGAGGCGGGGCAGCGTGGGGCTTCGGCGTCATGGCGATTACTATACTCTCGACTATTATACGCTCAAGTATAATAAAAAGTGGCCTTCCTGATGTCAGGAAGGCCACTTTTGGGGCCCGCCGCCCCCGGCAGCCGTCACCTGCCGCGCTTCTCTTGGCGCAGGGCGATGGGGACGTAGCCGAACTCGAGACCGGCGGGTGGGGTGACGAGGAGGGCGGGGTCGAGTGCGGCGAGGGTGCCGGTCGCCGGGGGCGGAAGGTAGTCGCGGTCGGGGGACCATGCGCGGTGGAGCAGCTCGACGCGGCGCTGGGCCTCGGCGCGCTGCGCTTCGGTCAGGTCGGCGCGCAGCATCGCGGGCTGGTCGGCGAAGCGGTACCACGCGTAGGAGAGCGTGCTGCCGTCGCCGAGCTCGACTTCGAACGGACCCGCGGCGGGGCCGGGCTTTCGGAAGGGGCTGTCGTCGCGCCGGTCGGTCTCGCGCGCGGGCTGCGGGCGTTCGCGCGGTGTCGCGAAGCGCAGCTCGGCGAGGCCGGTCGAGGCCGGAACGTCGCTCGCGCCGACGACCGACCAGCGCGGCGCCTTGCCCTCGCGCGGATCGAGGCGGAAGTACTCGGGCAGACGCACGCGCGGGCCGCCGCCGTCTTCGACGCGAGTCACGAGCGCGCTGTCCCAGGTGAAGCCGAAGGTGTGCGGATCGTGCGCGAGCGGAGTGCCGAATCTCTTCCAGTGGATGTCGAAGCGCTCGTCCTTCTTCGTGCCATCTGCGAAGAGGCGCCATGTCGAGCCGCCGCCGGAGCCGAACGACTGGACGAAGGACTGCGCGGGGTCGATCGCGCCGCTCGCGCTCGCGCCGCCTGCGAACCACGCGCGCACGGAGTCGCCGAGCGCCGCGGACTTGTAGCAGGTGAGCTGGTGGAGCACGACGGTGCGGCCCTGCTCGTCGATCGGAAACGACATCGGCTGCACGCGCCCATAGGTGCGCGCGTCGTCGGTGCTCTGCACCGCTGCGGCGACCCACTGCGTCTCCATCTGGAAGGCCTTGTTCGGCTCGGAGGGGCGCGTGTCGAGCAGCTTGCTCGCGAGCTCGGGGTGGCGATCGGCGGAGCGCGACCAAAAGCGCGGCGTGAAGAACGCGAGCGGACCTTTGAAGTTCGCGCTATTCACGAAGAGCGTCCAGCACTGGTTGCCGCTCGCTTCCGTCGCGTCGAGGAGCGGCAGCGGCAGATAGCCGTAGCCGAAGAGCTCGCCGCAGGTGCCCTGCTTCAGGTTGAGGCCGTCGAGCGGAAACACGACGCGCGAGCTCAGCTGCGCGACGCCGTAGAGCCCGCGCGGCTCGTCCCACGTGCCGCGCCCGTAGCCCGGACCATTCGCGATCTCCTCGAAGTCGTAGGCGACCCCGCCCATCAGGAACTTTGGCGTCTCGGTCGGGAAGTGCGTGTCGCGCCACCAGCCGAGCCCGCCCTCGATGTCGGAGTAGAGGTCCTTGGGCTTCTCGCCGTCGAACTGGGCGAACATCCAAGTTCCGAAGAGCCCCGACTGAAAGTCATGGCCTGGATAGCGCTCGACGAGCGGCCACGCAGCGGCGTAGAGCGAGAAGCCCGCGTTGAACTCCGGCGGAGCCTTCTCCACGGGGACGAGCATGTAGCCCGAGAGCTCGGCGGACTTCGGAGCGGGGCGCGGCAGCGTCGGCACGAAGGGCGGCGAGCTTGGAACGACGAGCGCGCGCATCGCACGACCGAGCGCATCGCCGACCAAGAAGTACGTCTCGGCGTTGCCGAACTCGTGGTGCCCATGGCCCGGGTTGGGAGACGCCTCGGCGTCGCGCACGAAGGCGGCCGTCGGCACGAACAGCACGCTTCCACGGAACTCTTCGCGCGCCGCAGCGCCCGCCTGTGCGCGGCGCAGCGTGTTCCACTCGCCCGGAGCTTCGACCCACGGCCCCGTGAGCTCGCCGATCACGACGGGCAGCTGCGGAGCGCCGAGATCGCGCCGCACATCGTGGATCAGATGCACGACGTTCTGCTCGTACTCGGGCACGGCGTGCTCCGGATCGCAGCCGTCGTTCCAGCCGTGATACCAGACGAAGCCCGCGAGCTCGACTCCGCGCGCGCGCGCACGTGGGAACTCGGTCGCAGCGTTCGCGAGAGCCGCGCGAACCTGCTCGATCATGCGGGTGTAGTAGGGGCCCGTCGTACCGCCGGCGGACGGCGGTCGAAAGTCGACAAACAGGCTCTTGCCGCCCCACGCGGTCTTGACGAGCAGCACGTCCTCTTCGAACGCATCGCCAAGCACGTGGCCGAGCTGCAGCTCCGGCCCGAAGTGGTGCTCGTCGAGATAGGGGGTGAAGCCGAAGCCGAGCGGACCCGTGCGCAGCGGAGCACCTTCGCGCTGGTAGCGCACCCACACATCATCGCGCACGCGCCACGTTCCGTCGGCGTTGAGCAAGTGCGCGTACGTCGGGCGTCGCGCCGGATCCTCGACGAGCTTCGCGAGCGTTCCCGCGCCATCGTTGTAGTCACGTCCCCCGAGGTCGACGACCGCTTGGCCTTCCATGTTGGACTGGCCCGCGAGCACGAACACCTTCAGCGGTCCATCACCTACCGGCGCAGCAGGAGACGGGGCAGCGAAAGCCAGAGCGAGTACGAAGAGCGACAGCATGCGCTGATCGTACGCAGCTCACGCGAGCACGCAGCATGCGAAGTCGACCCGCTGACATGGACGGTCGCCGGTGCTCGACGAGTCTGAAATCAGGGCTGGCGGAGGGTGCCGCGGCCGGAGCAGGTGGGGCAGAGCTGCTTTGTGTGGTCGGGTTGGATCACGAGGCCGCGGCGCTCGCAGTTGGAGCAGGCGGACCAGGACTGCGCGCCGCGCTCGAAGTTGTCGAGTTCGGTGATGCCGACGAGGTCGAGCCGCCATTGCCAGAGCGTGTGCTCGGTCGGCGGCGTGGTGGAGGGATCCTTCCACGCATTCGTCGAGCGGACGTAGACGCGGTAGTCCCCGTCGGCGCGCGCATACACGACGATGCGCTCCGGCACGAATCCATCTCGTCCGGCTGTTCCGAGCGTCGTGCCAGGCGGGTACTTCGGATCCGCCGCGGGCTCGGTGTCCTGTTCGAGCGCCCCCATGGATTCGGTGAGGTTTCCGAACGCGGATTCCACGCCGTCCATGACGTCGTTCATGACGGAAAAGCCCTCGGCCATCGACTCGAACTGCTTGCGCTGCGCCTCCATGTCGCGGGAGCGCTTCAGGTTGGTCGCCGCGGACTCCGAGCCAAACGACGCGCCGAGCTCAAACCAGCGCGCCGCGAGCTTGGGATCGGCCGGTACGCCGAGTCCGTTGTCGATTGCGATGCCGAGCAGATTCATCGCTTCGCCGCTCGCGCCCTTCGTCGCTGTCCACACGAGCCAGCTGTAGGCCTGCTCGACGGTCATGTAGGCCATGTTGCCCTCGTAGATGCAGAGCCGTCCGAGTCCGTACATCGTGTCGTAGGAGTTCAGGAGCGCTGCCCGCCAGAGCTTCTCCGCGGCCTGCGCGTAACGGCCAGCGTCGTGGTCTTCCATGGCGACCTCGAACAACGCGCGTAGCGAGCCGGCATTCGCAAGCTGAGCCGCGCTCGGATTCTCACCCAAGGTCTCGACGACCCGGCGGCCGTATTCGAAGGCGAGCTGCGGATCGCGCGCGACGCCCTCACCTTCAGCGTAGATCGCTGCGAGGTCAAAGGCCGCCCCGACGGAGCCCTGCGTGTAACGCTCGTACGCGCCCCCGATGTCGAAGCCCTGCGGGCGCGTCACCGCGATCTCACCGAGCGACGGAGGCTGTGGAGCCGCCGGGAGCTTCTCGGCGAGGTGGCCCGAGCGCTGCAGCGTCGAGGCCCAATATGCCTTCAAGTCGAGCGTCTCCGACTCCGTGAGTTGGCTCGGCACAGCAGCATGCACAGCGTCGGAGTCCACGATGTGCGCGAGACGACAGATCATGTGAATCGTGCGGTGCTTCTCGAGCACGGCGCGTACGAATGCAGTCGCCTCCTCTTTTTGCAGCGGCCCGTGCTCGCGTAGGAACAACTCGACTTGCGCGAACGCGAGACGCTCGAACCGTACATCTTCGAGGCTGCGCTGTAGACCCTCGAGATGCTCCGCGAATCTGCGCAGAGCGAAGCTCATGCGCTGCGGAGCACGGGCCAGCACTGCAGGCGAGGGTTTCGGCGTGCGGACGAAATAGAGCCGTCCATCGTCGTAGGCGCCCTCGACACGTTTCGTTCCGATGTAGCAGAGGCTTCCGTCGAGTTCTGCCATCCAGATTGGGCGCAACTTTGGGGTGACGATCGACCGCCACGAGCTCAGATCCGAAGACGCGAGAACCACCTGTTCGCGTGAGGAGAGATAGACGAGGTCCGTTCCGACAGCGAG
>JBIKYW010000292.1:0-4686 GCA_044355055.1 Planctomycetota bacterium
GCATGGCGGGCCCTGCCGAATGTTCCGCACGGCAGCGCCAACTAAGCTGGAAGTACCTCGGTGAGCGGAAGCCTCTTGCAGGGCGCGCCGCTGTCGATGCGCAGTGGAGCCGCGGGAGAACTTCGCGACGGGCGTCGATCGGCTCGGCAAGAATTTCCTCACGATCTCCAGAACGACCGACGCTGCGCACGATAGAACCCGCGTGTTGGGTCCCCTACTTCTTGCGCTTTCGGCGCCGCTGATGGCTCGCTCGACCGCGGGCAGCGAGCCCTTGTGCCTCGAAGAGCACGGCTCGGCTCGACGCGCTGCGATCGCGCAATTGCGTGCGAGTCGTCGACGCGATGGTCCGCCCCACGAGGAAGTGGCGCGGCGTCTTGCGAGCCTCGGCTCGGATGGCATCGAGATCTGCCTCGACTTGCTGGCGGCGCGCAAGATCCCGCCTCTTGTGGAGAACGACGCCGAACAGACGCTCAGCGTACCCCAGCGCGCGATGATCCTTGACTCGCTTGCCCGCGGCGCGCGCTCGGACATCCTGACTCGCATGGAGTCGCGCGTAGCGAGCAACTCGGATGAGGCGACTCGCATTGCTGCTCTCTACGTGTATTCGGCCCTCGGTGGAGAGCGCCAGCTCCCCCGCCTGTCGGAGCTCTCGCGTGCGGAAACGGGCGACGGCGAGGAAGGGCTCAGTGCAGATCTCGCCGAAGCTCTCCGTGAAGCCCATGCGCGCATTTTGGAACGGGAGCCCCAGAGCCACCGTTCGATGCCCAAGCTGCTCTTGCGCGCGACCTCGAGCCAGCGACGTGCGATGCTCTTCGCCCTCGGCGAGACGTCGGACCCCTGTGCCTTGCCTGGCTTCGCGGAGGTCCTTCGGCGTCATCCCGAATGCGCGGACCTCGTCATCTCACAGGCACTGCGAGTCAGCGCGTCGGCAGACAACGCCGTCAACGAGACCTTCGCGGAACTCGTGCGCCCCCACCTGCGCGATTCGCGTGCTGCGCTCATCTCGGCCTCTGCCCGTCTGCTCGGCAGCATCGACGACTTCGCGTCGGCGTCCGAGCTCGTCCTTCTTCTCGATCACGCCGAGGAACAGGTTCGCGAGAGCGCGCATTGGGCCCTGCGTCGAATGAGTCGCCTCGACTTCGGAGCCCGCAGCGCCGCGTGGAGCGCTTGGCTCGCGAGTGAGCTGGACTGGTGGGGCTCGGAGGGACGCACGCGCATCGAACAGCTCACGCTGGGTTCCCGCTCGACTCGCATCGCGGCGGTGGACGCCTGCGGCTCCCACACGCTGGGACGCTCCCGGCTGGCCACCGCGCTGCAGGATGCGCTCTCCGACAACGACGCTCTCCTGCGTGCGAAGGCGTGCGACGCCCTCGCACAGCTCGCGAGCCCCGTGGCCCTCGGGGGGCTCCTTCTCGCACTCGACGACCGAGAGCCCTCGGTCTCGGACGCTGCGCGAGCTGCGCTCGAGCGCATCCACGGCAGCCCGCTGCCCGCTTCGAGCGCGGAGTGCCGCCGCGTCCTCCACCTCTAGCGGAACCACGCCAGATCCAGCTTCGGGAACGGGGCGACGTCGCCCCCGGCGGAGACTGGCTACAAGAAGTGCGCCCGCCGCCGTATCCTTTGCCCTCGCAACCTCACCACCATGGCCATTCGCCCCAACGCATCGTCGTCCGACAAGGACGCCCTCTCCCGTGAAGTCGATGCCGCTCTCGACGGCATCAATCTGCAAGAGCTCGACGAGCAGGGCCGCGCGCCCCGCCGGTCGGGCGCGGGCGGTTCCAACTTCGTGCGGGGCACGGTCGTCGGCCTGAGTGGCGAAGACGTGATCGTCGAGCTCGGTCCCCTCGCGCAGGGAGTGATCAAGAAGGTCGAGTTCGAGACCCCGCCCGCGGTCGGTCAGAGCTTCGACTTCACCAAGCACGGCATGGAGGACGGGCTGCACGTGCTCTCGCTCAAGGAAGCGAAGGCTCTCGCGGCATGGGACCAGCTCGCCGTCGGCGCCCGCGTCGAGGCGCGCGTCTCCGGCCAGAACACCGGCGGCTTGGAGCTGCGCATCGGGCCCGTGTCGGCCTTCATGCCCGCGTCGCAGGTCGGCCTCGGTCGCGAGGACGACCTCCACCGCTACATCGGACAGAACCTCGAGTGCGAGGTGGTCGAGCTCGATACCGGCAAGCGCCGCGTCGTGCTTTCGCGCCGCAAGGTGCTCGAGAGCGCCCGCGACGAATCGCGCAAGCAACTCATGGGGGCGCTCACCGCAGGACAGCTCGTCACGGGCAAGGTGACGCGCGTCGAGAGCTTTGGCGCTTTTGTCGACATCGGAGGCGGTGTCGAGGCCTTGCTGCACGTCTCGAACATTTCCCGCAAGCGAGTCGCCAGCGCGGCGGACGTGCTCAAGACCGGCGACCAAGTGCGCGCGATGATCCTCGAGATCAAGGAAGGCGGTAAGCGCATCGGGCTCGGCACGAAGCAACTCGAAGCCGATCCGTGGGACGAGCTCGCTCATCGCATCGCCCCCGGTCAGGTCCTCACGGGGAAGATCGTGCGCGTGATGGACTTCGGCGCGTTCCTCGAGCTCCTGCCGGGCATCGAAGGCTTGCTGCACGTGAGTCAGGTGTCCAAGGAGCGCGTGCGTCGCGCTCAAGACCTCCTCAAGGTCGGGCAAGAACTTGCTGTGCGCGTCCAGTCGGTCGACACGCAGCAAAAGCGCATCTCCCTCTCGCGCTTCGACGAGCGGGGCGCGGTCATCGGCTCCGAGGACTCGGTCGAAGGCGCCGTCATCCAAGAGGTCCTCGATCGCCAGACCGGCGCCAAGGCGCAGACGAACCTCGGCAGCCTCTTCAAGAAGGCTCTCGATCAAAAGAAGAAGTGAGCGCGAGCGGGCGCGCAGCCCGCGGCGGGCTCAGTAGCTCTCGTCGGGGCCGGGGAACTCCCGGCCCTTGACGTCTCTGCGGTAGTGCTCGAACGCCGCGAGCATCTCGGTGCCCAGCTCGGCGTAGCGGCGCACGAAGCGCGGATGAAAGCGCGTGTAGAGGCCGAGCATGTCCTGCGACACGAGGATCTGGCCGTCGCATCCGGCTCCGGCGCCGATGCCGATGATCGGCACGCTCACGGACTTCGAGATCTCGGACGCCAAGCTCGCCGGGATCTTCTCGATCACGATCGCAAACGCGCCCGCGTCTTCGAGAGCCTTGGCGTCGCGACGCAGCGCGGCTGCCTCCGCAGGCTCCGTACCACGCACTTGGTAGGTGCCGAACTTGTGGATCGACTGGGGCGTGAGGCCCAAGTGGCCCATGACAGGAATGCCGACGTCGACGATGCGCCGGACCGTGTCGCACAGCTTCTCTCCGCCCTCGACCTTCACGGCTTCGACGCCGGACTCTTTGATCAAGCGCCCCGCGTTGCGCAGCGCTTCGTCGGCGTTGATCTGGTAGCTCATGAACGGCATGTCGCCGACCACCAGCGCGCGCTCGACGCCGCGCGAGACGACCTGACAGTGGTAGAGCATGTGCTCCAACGTGACCGTCACCGTCGTGTCCAAGCCCTGAACGACCATCCCCGCGGAATCGCCGACGAGGATCAGGTCGATCCCCGCGCGGTCGAGCAGCTGCGCCATGAGAAAGTCGTAGGCGGTCAGCGCGCAGATGGCCTCGCCCTGCTCTTTCATCGTCCGCAGGGAGCGCGTCGTCACCTTGCGCAGGCGCTTGTCGTTCTTGGGATCCGTGGACATGGGTTCCTAGTCTAGGGCGTCCTGCGCGCCGTCGTCCCGTTGCGAAGCAAAGCCAAGGCCGAATTCGCGCCATCGAGCGCGGCGCTCATGATGCCACCGGCGTAGCCCGCACCCTCGCCCACGGGGTACAGGTTCTCAAAGCCCACCGAGACGCGCGTCTGCGCGTCGCGCGGCATCCGAACGGGGCCCGAGCTCCGGCTTTCGAGCCCGACGAACTGACCCTCGTTGCTCGAAAAGTGCCGCAGATTGCGCTCGAAGTGCGCCAGCGCGCGCGCGATCGCGCGGAAACCGTGCGCGGGTAGGAGCGTGTCGAGTCGGGCCGGGCGTGTTCCGAAGGTGTACGTCGAGTGCCGCGGCTGCGCCGTCTCCCGGCCCTCGACGAAGTCACGTGCGCCCTGCGCGGGTGCCGTGTAGTCGCCCCCGCCCGCCTCGAAGAAGCGTCGCTCGAGCGCGCGCTGGAACTCGACGCCCGCGAAGGGGCCGTCGCCAAATTCGCGCGGGCCAAAGGTGGTGACCACCGCGGACGTCGCCCAAGGCGAAGAGTGCTTCGAGTTGCTCATGCCGTTCGTGCAGAGCAGTCCCGGCTCGTTCACGCTCGCGACGATGCGGCCGCCCGGACACATGCAGAAGGAAAACGTCGCCGGAAGCCCATCGCCGGCCTTGCACAAGAGTCCGTAGCTCGCGGCGCCGAGCTCTGGCACCCGCCCGCCGAAGCGTCCCGCGTCGATGAGCTCCTGCGGATGTTCGATGCGCAAGCCGAGCTGGAACGGCTTGGATTCGAAGGGCACGCCCTGCGCTGCGAGGGTGGCCCAAGTATCGCGAGCGCTATGACCGGGGGCGAAGATCACGGCCGAGCACGGGAGCTCACCCGCGCTGCTCGCCACGGCGCGAACGCGCCCGTCCGCGGCGACGAGGCGCTCGAAGCGCGTTTCGAAGCGAAACTCCACGCCCATCGCGTG
>JBIKYW010000374.1:0-3955 GCA_044355055.1 Planctomycetota bacterium
GTTCCTCGGCATAGTTGCTCGCCAGCGTCGCGTTCGTGAGGTCGAGCGTGCCGCCGTCGATGAACAGACCGCCGATGCCGTTCTGCGCGGTGTTGTTCGTCAGCTTGAAGCCGCGAGCCACCACCGACGCCGAGTTCATCGCCAGCATGCCGCCTGCGCCTTGCGAAGCTGTGTTGAAGGACACGGACAGGTTGTAGATATTCGACACGCCACCGTTCAGCACGATGCCGCCGCCGCGCTGGAACGCTTGGTTGTAGTGCACCAGAGCGCCGTCGACGTCGAGTCGGGCCATGTTCTGCAGCGCGATGCCGCCACCTTCACCCTGCGTGATGTTGTCCCACACGATGCTGTTGACGAGCGACAAGCTGCCACCGTCGATGAACAGGCCACCGCCGCGCTGCTGCGCGCTGTTGCGTTCGACGAGGGCGTCGACGAGCGACAGGTGCGAGCTGTTGCGGACGAACACGCCGCCGCCCTGCTGGGCCTGACTGTCGGACAGCACGCAGGCATCGACCGTCACGCTCGTGCTGTCGGAAACGAACAGCGCGCCCGCCTGAGAGTTCTGGCCGCCACCGTTGACGAGCGTCAGACCGCGGAGCACGGTGCCCTGCGTCTGGGCGCCGAACACCGTGACGCACGGACCCTGCAGGCCGCCGTCGATCGTCGCGCCCCAGCCTTCGATCACGAGATCGCGCCCTTGGACGAGCACGTTTTCGTGGTAGGTGCCCGGAGCGACGATCACGAGCACGCCCTTGGGAGCGCAGCCCAGCGCGTCCGCGATGGTGCGGAAGGGGTGCGCCGCGCTGCCGTTGGGGTACGCCGCCGTGGAGGCGCCATCGACGAAGATCTGGTTCGCCAGCGGCGTCGTGTCCTGCACGGTGATGGGGATGTTCTTCGCCCCGAGGCCCACGTAGCGCGAGTCCGCGCTGGTGCTCGGCGCGATTTGCACCGTCGCCGACTGCGTGCCATCGACCTCGGCGTCGGCGAGGCCGCTGACGCGGATCACCTGCGGGTGGAACCAGTTCGTTGCATCGAAGACGAGCTGGGCCGGCTGCACGCTGATCTCCGTCGAGTCCGACACGCTCACCGCGAGCGAGACCGGAGCCGTCGGCTGGTTGGTGAGATTCACGCGGATCTCACGGAAGAAGTCCGTCGGGACCGACCACGGGCCGCAGCCCTCGACGAGCGACTCCTGCACGAACAGGTTTGCCTCGTGCAGCACGTTCACGCCGCCGCCGAGCATGTTGGCGAAGGGACGGAACGCCGCGCCACCGGCCGCACCCGTCTGGGGCAGCTCGTTGATCGTGGCATCCGCCTCTCCGAGGCCGTTGTCGACGACGAACACTTCGTTGCCGTCGTAGCCGTCGTTGAGGGGCAGCGACGGCGTGCAGAACACACCTGCGCGGCGCGCGACGCGGTCGTCGAGGAGCGCATCGCGCAAGAACGCGACCATCGCTGCCTGCTTGACCGGCTTGCCGCGGATCGAGCCCACGCCGTCGACGGCTTCGTCGAGGTCGAGCGCGTTGTTCTCGGCGAAGTCGGCACCGCGAGCGTAGAACTGCACGACTTGTTCCAGCGTCGCAGTGCCTCCGTTGTGGAAGTAGGGGCCCGTGAGCGCGAGGTTGCGCAGCGAAGGCGTCTTGAACGTTCCGCCCGAGAGCGTGCGATCGTTGGAGTGCACGCCGCCGACAGGCATCCACTGCTGCACGGTCGGGTCGCCGATCTTGAGGCGCTCCGTGATCGCCAGCGGGCCAAAGGGGCTGTGGCCGCCCGCACCGATGTCCTCCTGCGTAGGACGGACGCCGATGTTGTAGTAGCCGAGGTCGTAGACGCCGTCGGCGGTCGGCGCACCCATGTGGAGAACGCCGACCTGTGCGCCGTTCACCACCACCGGGTAGTCGCCGGCGGGAAGCGGCGAGGACGCGCCCCACTTCATGGTGACGCGCAGATCGACGTGACACAGGCCATTCGGCAGCTGCTGTCCACGTGAGCGGGCGTTGACCAGCACGTCGAACACCGCGTCTACCAAGAAGCTGGGCGGCGGCATGACCGGCGCGGCGGGGCCGAGCTGCAAGAGCACGTCGAGATCTTCCGGAGCGCAGTTGCCCTGCGAGCCCGGCACGTTGCCCATCGCCACCAGGCCACCGCTGGGCGACAGGATCTGGATCTGCGCGCCGCGCGGGTCGTAGCTCAGCACGTTCTGCGTGAAGTCCGGCAACGTGGTGAAGCCGAGCGAGTCGGTCGCGATCGAGCCGAGCGTCGCCATGCGCTCCACCGCACCGAACTGGTTCACGTGCGACCAGGTCGCGCCCGCAAACTCGGAACCGAAGTGGCAGACGCTGCAGGCCGCGCCACCTGAGTTGAAGAGGCGCATGCCTTCGAGCTGCTCCGCGGTCATCGCGCTCGGGTCACCGCGCATGAAGCGGTCGAACGGCGCGTCGTCCGAGACGAGCTGCGACTCGTAGCACAGGATCGCGATGCCCCAGTAGAGCGAGAAGTTCTGCTCCATGTGGGTGTTGCCGTTGACCGTGCCGGAGCCGCCGTGCCACTTGTCGTGGAACGCTGCCGCGACCATGTCGGCATAGGTCACGCCCGGCTGCATGCCGCGCGCGGGATAGGCCGACATCGAGCCGAAGTGAACGTCGGTGGGGTCGATGAACTGGTCCTTGAGGGGCGCGGCCGAGAGCATCTTGCGACCGAGCTCGGGGAACGACTTGCCCTGATAGCTCATCTCGAAGTCCGACAGGGCGGGACCGACGGCCTGACTCGCGAGAGCCGCGTGGTCGAGCAGGACCGAAGTCCATACGAGGTTGCCATTTGCGTCCTTCTCGAGCACGCGAGCGCTCGAATCGAGGTCGCCCCAGTTGTTGACGCCGTTGAACTTCTCCTGCGCACGGCCATCCCAGAAGCTGCGCACGTTGAAGATCGCGTTGATGATCGTCGGGGTGTTGCGCGGTTCGACGCGACCGACGTTGGAGCCGTTGAGGTTGAACGGCGGGTCCTGCACGACAACACCGTCCTCGTGTCCCTGCCCCGGAGTGACGCCGGTGAACACGCGGTGCTGGATGCCCGACGACGTGAGGCGATCGTTGATGCTGCGCACGATCGGCGTGTCGTGGTCGTTGGGGTCCGCGCGCTCCGTGAACGGGAAGTCGCCCGAGTTCACTTCGTAGTTCACGCCGCCGGGGCCTGTGGCGAGGCGTTGGTAGACGTTGTCGTGGCCCGGTGCGAGCTGGCTCTTCGCGCGCGCATCCGCGCCGGCGTGCCAGTGGCAGCTCGCGCACGCGGTCATGCCGTCTGAGCCCGCCTGAATGTCCCAGAAGAGCGCCTGCCCAGTCGAACGGCGGCGTTGAAGTCCGACACGAAGTTCGAGAGGTTCGACGGCAACGGCACGTTCGACGCAGAGAGCGCCCTCGGTAGGTTGCTCGTGCGCGTCGATACGGCCGGTGCGCCGCCTGCCGCGCCACCCGCGGCTCCGACTGTGTTGCCGCCGTTGGCGGGCATTTGCCGCTGGGCCATGGCCCCGGCGACGAGGAACGCCGCAGCGGCAGCCGTGGCGAGGTTGCGCATCCAGCGCTTCTGGGAAGTGGAGTTCGAGCGAGCTTGGGCGCGATCGAGGGAGGACGAGTTGCGTTGCATCGGGGTGACTGTCGTGGGTTGTTCGGTTGCCATGGCCCACCTGACGCGACTCGCGCGGCAGGGAACCAAGGAACGCTACGACCCTTTGCACGCCCAGAGCGCCGCGGGGGCGGCTCCTTCGGCCGAATTCCGAATCGAGGACCGCGCAGTCGGAACACTCTTCCCGATCCAGAAGTTCTTTCTGCGCAGCTCGGCGGAGCTCGTCGTCACCTCATCACTTTCGCCCGCTGGATCCGCACGTCCTTCACCGCTCGTCGTCTTCCGGCAGGTCGGGCCCGTGGCGACTTCCGGGATCGCCGGAAGTCGCCACGCTGCC
>JBIKYW010000021.1:0-14840 GCA_044355055.1 Planctomycetota bacterium
GCGCCGTTCGCAAGCGACTGCGCAAGACCGTCAAGCCCGAGTTCATGATCCCGCTGGTCGCGACGCGACGCGAGTTCGAGCTGCAAGAGCAGGTCGTGCGCGAGGTCGCCAAGCAGGTCTTCGCGGAGCAGGGCGTTCGCGTGCCGTACTTGGTCGGAACCATGATCGAGCTGCCGCGCGCCGCCGTGTGCGCGCACGAGATCGCGGAGCGTGCGGAGTTCTTCTCCTTCGGCACCAACGACCTGACGCAGACGACCTTCGGCATCTCGCGCGACGACGGGGCGAAGTTCATCCCCCACTACATCGCGCAGGACGTCTTCGCCTCCGATCCGTTCGCGCAGCTCGATGTCGACGGCGTCGGCGCGCTGATGCGCATCGCGGTCGAGGGCGGGCGGCGCACGCGCGAGGGGCTCAAGCTCGGCATCTGCGGCGAGCACGGGGGCGACCCCCGCTCGATCGCGTTCTGCCACGAGCTCGGCCTCGACTACGTGTCGTGCTCGCCGCACCGCCTGCCGATCGCACGCCTCGCCGCCGCACAGGCTGCGCTGCGCGCGCGGGAGAAGTCGAAGCACCGCCGCAAGGTGGCCTGAAGCCTGCTCGAGAGAAACGGCCCGGATCGCGGCAAGTGCGCGGTCCGGGCCGAGTCGTCGAGGTCGCGTCGCTCGCGCTACAGGTCGAGCTTGTCGGCCTGAAGTCCCTCGATCATGCGCAAGACCGTGCGCGCCACGCGACGGATCTTGTCATAGTCGATCTTGTCGGGATCGTCGGTGGGCTTGTGGTAGTCCTCGTGGACGTCCGAGAACAGGAACGCCACGGGGATCTTCAAGTTCTTCGCGAAGTTGGCGTGGTCCGAGCGGCCCCAGTACGCATCGCACGAGCCGAGCTCGGGGAAGCCCTCGAGCGGCGCCATCTGCTCGGCGAGCCGCACGAGCCCGTTGTACTCCGCGCGCTTGGAGGTCGGCGTGATCAGGAGCTTGTCCGGCGCGTTGCGACCGATCATGTCGATGTTCAGGTTGCACAGGGGCTTGGCGTTGTCCGGCAGCCACGGGTTCTGCGTCCACGCCTGCGAACCCCACAGTCCCTTCTCTTCGCCCGAGACCCACAGGAGCATCACCGAGCGCCGCAGCGGCGCGCGCGTGACCAGCGCCTCGGCGAGCGCGAGCAGGCCCGTCGTCCCCGAACCGTTGTCGTCCGCGCCGTTGTAGATCTGTCCGTCGCGCGTGCTGGTGCCGACGTGGTCGTAGTGCGCCGAAATGAGGATCACCTCGTCCTTGAGCTTCGGATCGTTCCCCGGAATCCAACCGCACACGTTCTCGGCCATCACGCGCCCACCGTCGCCCAAGTACGCGCGACGGTGCGTCGCGCGCAGCACGGTCTCCGGCCCCGGCTTGGGTAGTTCCGAGTCCTTGCCCGCAGCCTTGCTCCACGCGCGGCCGAGCGTGGCGCGCGACACGTACAGCACGGGCAGTTGCGGCTTCACATTGCCGCTCGCGTCGGTGCGCGGCCAGCTCACGTCGCCGCGTCGCATCGAGGCCACCTGTCCGTCGAAACGCTCGGCGTAGGGCTTCTTCGAGTACTTTTCGGCCGGCGTGAGCAGGAGACCGAGCGCACCGCGCTCGAGCAGGTCCGTCTCGACGTCGCCGAAGAGCTTGCCTTCGTCGAGTGCGAGCACCCACTTGCCCGCGACGTCGAGCTTGCCGATCGCGCGCTTGTCGCACTCGCCGCCGAAGATCACGTCGCCTTCGAGCTGCAGGTCGCGCGGCGTGCCCGGCGAGAACCAATAGTCGCCCGCGAAGACGCACTCGAGCTCCGTCTCGCCCGCGCGCAGGCGCAGCCACGTGTCCGCCTCGCGCAAGCGCGGCGAGACCAGCGGATACTCGTAGAAGTAGCCCGTGGGCGCACCCGGCGCGATCCCGAGGCGCTCGAGGCGCGAGCGAATGAAGCGCGCGGCGACGCGCTGGCCCGGGCTGACGGTGTCACGGCCGCCGAGCTCGTCGCTCGCGAGGAAGAAGATGTCGGCCTTGATCTCGTCCGCCGAGATCGTCTCCAAAGCCGCCTCCAAGGTGCCGCGCGAGGGCGCGGGCTCCCCCGCTCCGCCGCTGGCGCGCGCGTCGACGACGAGACCGCCACAAGCAAGGAGCACCGCCGCAATCAACTGTCGCATCGTGGTTGAGAGCGCGGGAATCTGGGGCACGATCGCACGACCCGCGCGGCGCACATCCTAGCGGCCGAGCGCCCCGCGCCGCGCTCCTTGCACGACTCTTGCGCCGGGCACCCCCGCGAGCGCTCGCGGCACGCCTTGGGAGCGACGCGGGGACCGCGCCTCGCGCAGTCCCCGCTCCTGCGTCGGCTCAAAGCCGCGCGCTCGAGGCTCAGGCGCTCGTGACGACCCCGCCCGACTTCTGGGCCTCGAGGAACGCCGAGCGCGCCCGCGCGAAGAGATCCTCGCGCCGCGCGACCTTGGGGTGCGGCATCGACGAGATGCCGACCGCGATCGAGAGCGGGTCGCCGACCAAGTCGCACAGGCCCTGCGTGCGCGCCGCGTCCTGCACGCGCTTCGCCATGATCTGCGCGCCATCGGGGCCCGTCGAGGGCAGGAAGAACAGGAAGCTCGACACGTCGAAGCGACCGAGGATGTCCGTGTCGCGCGAGGCCGAGAGGAAGATGCCCGCGAGCTGGCGCAGCACCTTCTGCGAGCACTCGCCCTCGAAGCCGAGCATCACGCACGACAGCGGCGTTCCGAAGCGCTGCGCACGCTTGAACTCCTCGTCGAGCTTGTAGTTCAAGAAGGCGTAGTTGAAGAGGTTCGTCTCGGGGTCGACGAGCGCGCTCACCACGCTCTGATCCACCGCGCCGCTCAGATCCTTGAGCAGGGCATCGGGGAAGTTCGTCGCCTTCTCGGCGCCGCGCGCGGTCTGCGGCAGCGCCGGACGCTCGCGCTCGGTCGCGGCGAGCAGCTTGCGCAGATCCGCGGCGGAGACGGGTCGCTGCAGCACGCCGGTCGCACCGCAGAAGTGCGCGATGCCCTCGGCCACGCGGTTGTCCTTGTCGACCACGACGTACGTGCGGCAGCGCGTCTTGCCGACGAGCGTGCGGCAGACCTCGTACACGTTGGCGCTCGCCAAGTGACCGTCGAGCAAGAGCACGTCGCCGGCGACCGGCGGCTTCGCGAGCAGCTCGCCGTGCTGCTTCACCCAGGCGAACTCGAAGCCCGGAAGCCCGCTCGCCGCCGCCTTGATCGACGCCGAGAGAGATTCATCGCCCGAAACCAGCCGCACTGTACGCAGTCCGTCGCCCATGGGAACTCCTTCGCGCGCAACCTTAGCGAGCGCGGGTGGCGACTTGAAGCACCGCCCACCCCCCGCGTCCATTCGAGCGCCCGGGACGGGTCGCACTCGGGAAAATCATTCCGCCATCCACTCGGCGGGCATGTCGTAGTTCGCGTAGACGTTTTGAACGTCGTCGTTGTCCTCGAGCGTCTCGATCAGCTTGAGGATCTTGCGGGCGTCCTCGCGGTCCGCCACCGGAATGCGGTTTTGGGGAACGTAGGCGAGCTCCGCCGAGAGCAGCTTGGCGTCGGAGAGCTTGTCCACCGCGGCCTTGAGCGCGGGGAAAGCCGTCGCGGCGCCGTAGAGCACCACCGTCTCGCCCTCGAACTCGACGTCGTCCGCCCCGAGCTCGAGCGCGACCTCGGTCCACTGGTCCTCGCTGCGCGCACCCTTTTCGAGCGCGATCACCGCGCGGAAGTTGAACATGAACGCGACCGAGCCGGGGGCGCCCATGTTGCCGCCGACCTTGTCGAACATGTGCTTCACGTCCGGCGACGTGCGGTGACGGTTGTCGGTGAGGCACGCCACCATCAGCGCCACGCCGCCCGGCGCGTAGCCTTCGTAGATCACTTCCTCGAAGGCGTCGGAGTCCTTCGAGCCCGAGCCGCGCTGGATCGCGCGCTCGATCGTGTCCTTGGGAACGTTGGCGGCCTTGGCCTTGTCGACCGCGTAGCGCAGCTTGAGGTTCGCGTCCGGATCGGGCCCGCCCTGCCGCGCCGCGGAGATGATGGCTCGCGCGAGCTTCGAGAAGACCTTGCCACGCTTGGCGTCGACCGCGCCCTTGCGGCGCGCGATGTTCGCGGAATGACTGTGTCCTGCCATGGGTCGGGAGTTCGCTGGTGTCGGACGGGCACCCGCGAGAGAGTGCCTTGGAAGCGACGCCGCGCGACGCTTTCGGGCGCCGCGCGGTGTCTTCGGAGATCGTTCGCGTCGCGGGCCTCGCGGCCGCGCGCGCAGAGCCCGAGGGCTCTCAGCGCTTCGAGAACTGGAAGCCGCGACGTGCGCCGCGACGGCCGTACTTCTTGCGCTCCTTCATGCGCGAGTCACGCGTGAGGTGACCGCCGCTGCGCAGGCCGCCGTCGAGCGACGGGTTGACGGTCTTGAGCGCGCGCGCGAGGCCGAGGCGGACCGCGTCGGCCTGACCGATCAGACCACCGCCGTCGACCGTGGCGAACACGTCGTACTGCGCGCCTTCGAGGAGCTTGAGCGGCGAGAGCGCGCGCATCCGGTGCTCGAGGACTGGGAAGAAGTTTTCGAGCGGACGGCCGTTGATGAAGAACGCGCCGGCGCCGGGCTGGATGCGGACGCGCGCGGTCGAGGTCTTGCGACGGCCGAGGCCCCAGATGTAGTTCGTCTTGGTCATGGGTCGGATGTGCTCGTGCTAGGGGGCTACTTCGACTTCGCGGTCGTGGTCTTGCGCCGGGTCACAACCTTGGCCGGGTTCTGCGCGGTGTGCGGATGCTCGGTGCCCGGGTAGACCTTGAGGCGGCGCAGCATGTCGTGGCCCAGACGCGTCTTGGGCAGCATGCGGCGCACGGCGAGCGACACGATGTCCTCGGCGCGCTGCACGCGAACATCAGAGATGTTCACGCGCTTCAGGCCGCCGGCGTACTTCGTGTAGTGCTGGTACTCCTTGGTCTCGCCCTTGTTCCCCGTGAACTTCGCCTTGGCGGCGTTGATCACGACGACGTGCGCGCCCGTGAGCTGGTCGGGCGTGTAGGAGGGACGATCCTTGCCCATCAGGTGCATCGCGATCTGGCTCGCCATGCGACCGAGAGTGTGCTCGGAGGCGTCGTACAGGATCCAACGCTCCTGGGCGTCGGCGGAGCGAACGTGGGTCGACTTCATCGGAGTGGTTTCGGCGCTCGCGGAGCGGGTCTCGGGCTCCTAAGCGGGCGAAGAGAGTAGCGAGACCGCCCCCGCGCATCAACGGGGTAATCCCAACTCCGTCCCCGAGGCCCCCACCCAGCGCAGCCAGACCTCGCGACCGGACCTCGCTCCGCCGGCGAAAGTCCCCGGCGCGAGCCGGGCCACTAGCACCGCCACGCCTTGGGGCAAGGCAGGGTTGAGCCCCCCCGGAGGCATGCCCGGCGCCCCGGCGGGCAGGGGCTCGCCCGCCTCCCACGGCCCGTGCGTGCTCCAAACCCCCTCGGGGCTGCGCACCCAGACCGCCTCGAAGCGACCCCAACCATTGAAGTCGTGCGCCACCCGCCTCGGGGCCGCATCGAGGGCCTCGCAGCGCCGCAGCACCGCGCGCGGCGCCTCCAAGCGCCAGCGGTCGATCCCCGCGGGCCCCAGCCGAGCCGTGGCGAGCACCTCCGCGCTCTCGGGAACGACCTCGAGCCGCAGCGGGACTCCTGCCGACGCCTCCAGCGCCTCGTAGCCGCTGTCCCAGGCGACCCAAGCTCCGCTCGCGTCGCCTTCGAGCACGCGCAGCTCGCGCGGTGCCTCGCCCGCGCGCGCCGCCCACCCGAGCAGCGCCGCACTCCCCGCGAACGAAACTCCGAGCGCGAGCACCGTGCGGCGCCGCAGCGCGAGCGCCGCGAGACACAACGCCGTGGCGAGCGCGATGCCCGCGGTCTGCGGCTCGCGACCGCGCACCGCGTCGAACAGCGCGACGGGCGGCCGCGCACGCAAGCCCGGCGGCAGCGCGTCCCACCGCGCGCGAGCCTCGCTGTGTCCCGCGCGAGTCCAGCCGTTCCAACGCGCATCCCCCTCCGCCTCGGGCAGCTCGCGCAGCACGGGCTCGCGCTCGTCGGGCTCCGCGCACAGAGGCACGGTGATCGTGCGCTGTTCGAGCGGCGCGAGGTCGAGCTCGACGTGCGTCGTCGCCTGCGCCCCGAGCGAGAGCTCCAGCGCGCTGAGCGGACCGCGCAGCTCGACCTCGGCTTCACGGAAGCGACCGAGATCGGGCGCTTGGCAGCCGAGCAACAGACACGCGAGCACGCTCACGCCGCACCTCGTTCCGAGCGTCGCGCGAGCACGATCACAGCGAACGGCGCGAGGGCGCCGACGAGTCCGAGCGCGAGCGCGCGCGCCTCGATGCGCACGAGCGTGAACTCCAGGCACGCGGCGAGCGGAGAAGCGAGCGCCGCGCGCGCCCAAGGCACGGACTCGACCGTCGTCGAGAGACCGACGAGATGCAGCGCTCCCGCAACCAAAGCAGGAAGAACGAACAGAAGCGACACGCCGACGCGCGCTGCGTTCCGATTGCGCCCCGCCGCCGAGAGCAGGGCAACCGAAAGCACGGCGAGCGAGGCCACGCACGCGAGGTCCGTCGGCGCGAAACCCGCGCGCAGATCGAGCGCGATTCCAAGGGCCAAGCTCGGCAACGTTAGTGCCGCTGCAACGCGCGCGGCATCCGCTCGGCTGCCGCATTCTTCGCTCGAAGTCACGCACGCGAACGCGATGTGAACGAACGCAGCCCAGCCGCAGAGCGACAGCGAAGCAAGGCTGGCGCGCGCAGGCTCGGCCCATGCCGCCGCGACCGGCGCAAGCGCCGCGATGTGGGCCGAGAACGGTCGAACGAGCTTCAAGCGGTGTGCGATTGCGCCGTGGGGCGCGCGTGCGCGCAAGCCGCGCGCAGCTAAAAACGCAGGCACCCCGCCCCGAGCGCCCCTCGGCCTACTTTTTCTTCGCCGGCTTCGGGAGCCCGCCGCGCGGCAGGACCTCGGGCATGTCCCAGCGCACGTCGACCATCTCCCAGTCGACCGGCGGCTCGCCGCTCTGCGCGAGACGCAGCCCCCGCGCGAGCGACTCGCACTTGAGGCGCACCGGCAGCTCGCCGGGAGCGTCGATGTTTGGACTGCGGCCGAACAGCACGCGCCGCGCGCCTTCGAGCAAGAGCACGACGCCCGGATTCTCGACCGTCGCCGAGCGCGCCTCGCGCGCGTCGATCACGATGCGACCGAGGTGCACCCAGTCGTCCGCGGCGAGCTCGCGCTCGAGGGCCGCCGCCACAGCGAGTGCATCGAGCGCGCCCGCGGAATCGAGCACGTTGCCTTCCCAGACTTCACCGCGCACCTCGTCTTCCAAGGCGACGAGCGGCAGGAAACCCTGCTTGCGCGCCGGCGGCGTGCTCCACGCGCCCGGCAAGATGACGCCGTCCGCGGCGAGCGCGAAGTACACCTCGCCCGAGCGCACGCACGCGACCGGCTGGCGCAGCTCGATCGACACGCGCAGCCCGTCGGGCCACACCACGCGCGACGCGCCGACTCCGGCGACGAAGGGGAGCTTCAGCAGCGCGTCTTCGACGGCGCGCACGTCGTCGGGGCGCTCGGGGTGCAGCGGTGGGAGCCCGCGCATCACCGCCGCGACCGCGACCTCCCAGCGCGGATCGCTCCAGCCCGGGCCGAACTCGACGTGCGAGACGCTCGGATCGACGCTGGCGAAGCTCGCGGCCTCCGCGTCCCGGACGAGCACGCGGAAAAACCACAGGATCGCGACGATCGAGAGCACGAGGCCGAGTGCTCCGAGCCGCGCGGAGGTGAGCAGCTCTTTCGACGAGCGCTCGCCGGAATGCGGCGCAGACGACGGAGCGCCCGCGTCGGGCGGGAGCCCCGCGCCAGCGAGCTGGGTCGGTCCTTCGAGCGGAGAATCCATGGTGCG
This sequence comes from Planctomycetota bacterium, assembly GCA_044355055.1. Taxonomy (GTDB): domain Bacteria; phylum Planctomycetota; class UBA1135; order UBA1135; genus F1-120-MAGs118. The sequence goes on from JBIKYW010000021.1 coordinate 7,938, forward strand.
GAGATCGACCGAGGGAGCTCACGCGGAGAGCGCGCCGACGACGGCCGACGCGCGACGTCGACGGCGAGCGCGCCCGCGGCGCAGAGAAGCTAGTTGCGCGCGACGGCGAGCGGGCTCTCCGACGCCGCGGAGGTGTGCGCGCCCGGACGGCGCGAGGCCTCTTCGATGAACACGTCGATCACGGTCTGAATCTCGACGACCTCGTCGCGCGAGAGCGTGATCGCCTTGGCAGCCGACTGCGCGTGCAGCTCGTGCGAGAGCAGGCGCGAGATGATCTTGAGGCCCGCGAGCGAGCGCTGGGCTTGGGCGAAGTTCTTGGGCAGGTTCGTCGATTCCATGGCGGAGTCCTTCGGGGTCGGCACAAGCGTGGTTCGTTTCGACGCGGCACGCGCGGTGCACGGCGTCAGCGAGCTCTGCCGAGGCAGCGCGACGCGCGCGCTGCAGGCAGGTCCGGCGCCGGAGCTTGGTATCTGGCGCGCGAGAGGTTTAGATACCCCGCGCGACGGCGCGTCTCAAGCGCGGCGCGCGAATCCGCGGCCCGAACTCTGACTCGCCCGAATGCCCGACCAACCCGATGACGCGCCGCTCGTCCGCTGGCGCGGCTACACGCTGAGCCCCTTCCAGGCGCGCGCGGTCGCGGCGATTCGCGCCGGAAAGAACGTGCTCGTCGGAGCGCCGACCGGCGCCGGCAAGACCTTGGTCGCCGAGTACGCCATCGAGGAAGCGGTCGCGCGCAAGCGACGCTGCATCTACACCTCGCCGATCAAGGCGCTCTCCAACCAGAAGTTCCGCGACTTCAAGGCGCAGGGCATGGACGTCGGGCTCCTGACGGGCGACGTCACCCTTCACCCGCGCGCGCAGGTCCTGATCATGACGACCGAGATCCTGCGCAACGCGATCTTCGAGAACCCGCGCGAGCTCGACGACGTCGAGTTCGCGGTGTTCGACGAGGTGCACTACCTCGACGACCTCCTGCGCGGCTCGGTCTGGGAGGAGTCCCTGATCTTCGCGCCGCCCTCGATGCGCTTCATCTGCCTCTCGGCGACCGTCCCCAACATCTTCGAGCTCGGCAAGTGGCTCGGGCAGATCCGCCCCCACCCGATCGAGGTCGTCGAGTCCAAGGTGCGCCCCGTGCCGCTCACCCACCGCCTGTTCGCCCCGCCGGGGGCCGCCGGGGAGGTCGACGAGCTCGACCGGCTGCGGCGCAACGCCCGCGCCGCTTCTGGGGGCCATGGGAAGTCGCGTCGGGGGGGCCATGGAGGTCCGAGAGGGCGCCAGCGGGACGGCCGCGGCGAGTCCTTCCGCAATCGGGCGGCCGACGCGGCGCTCGTCACCGAGCGGCTGCTCGACGAGGTGGCCGACAAGGGCGAGCTGCCGGTGCTCGTGTTCGCCTTCAGCCGCAAGGACTGCGAGCGGCTCGCGCGGCGCAACGCGCGGCGGGACCTGCTGACGCCCAAGGAGCGCGCGGCGATGGCGGAGCTGCAAAAAGAGCTGCTCGCCTCCTTCCAACTCGACGAGCGCGAGCTCCAAGGCGAGCTGCTCTCCATGGGGCGGCGCGGGATCGGCTACCACCACGCGGGGGTGCTGCCGATCCACAAGGAGCTCGTCGAGCGCATGTTCACCTCGGGGCTCTTGAAGATGCTCTTCACCACCGAGACCTTCGCGCTCGGCATCAACATGCCCGCGCGCACGGTGGTGTTCCACTCGCTGATGAAGTTCGACGGCGTCGAGATGACGTGGCTGCGCTGCCGCGAGTACCTGCAGATGGCGGGGCGCGCCGGACGCCAAGGCATCGACGACGAGGGCCTCGTGTACTCGGTGCTCGACGAGAAGGCCCTCGAGGAGGCACCGATCGAGCGCATCTTGGGCGGCGCCTCGGAGCCGGTGATGAGCCGCTTCCAGCTCTCGTACTCGAGTCTCCTCCACTTGGTGCCGACCCTCGGACTCGAGCGCGTGCACGAGGCATGGGAAAAGAGCTTCAACCGCTTCCAGCACCGCTCGGGCAGCCCGAGCGCGCAGGAGAAAAACCGCCGCAAGCAGAGCGCGATCGTCGACGCCCACCTGCGCGTGCTCGAAGAGCTCGGCTATTTGGAGAACGGCGAAGAGCTCACCGCGCGCGGCAAGATCGCGCGCGTGATCAATGGCTTCGAGCTCCAGACGACGGAGCTGCTCTTCCGCGGCGCGCTCGAGACCCTCGCCTCCGAGGCGCTCGCGGTCGTGTTCGTGGCGCTGATCCACGAGGAGCGCCGCCGCGGCGGCGGGCCGTGGCTCGCCCAGTCGATGTACGGGAGCCTGCGCAAGGAGGTCTCGGACATCGTCGGACGCGTCGTGCGCATCGAGGCCCACCACGGCGTCCCCCAGACGATCAAAGAGCCGGACTTCGGGCTCACGCCGGCGGTGATCGCGTGGTGCGGCGGGGCGAGCATCGAGGAGCTCGCGGAGCGCACCGAGGCGAGCCCGGGCGACGTCTGCCGGACCCTGCGCATGGCGATTCAGCTGATGCGCGAGGTGCGCCGCGCCATCGACCCCGACTGGGACGTGTTCGAGCGCCTCGGCTCCGCCATCGAGCTCGTCAACCGTGACGAGGTCGACGCGCGACGGCAGCTCGAGCTCGGCTAGACGCCCCCGACGGACGCGCACCCCCTTCGACGGGCCCGGGGCACCGCTCCGCCCCCCATTTTGTGGCGCACGGGTGGTTGCCGCCCGATCGAGACGCTCTAGAGTAGTGGCCTTCCAACGCGCACCCCGTGCCCCCCGACCTCCGCCCCACTGGGGCCGAGGACGTCGCACGGGAGCCGGTCGGCCCTACCCCAACCGCTCGACTCTCCCTCACGCGCCCTCCCCCCGATGGCCCTCTTACCCGCCCTGCTCGCCGTGGCGACCCTCGCCGCGGCCCCGGCCCCCCTCCAGTCGACCGTCGAAGCCTCCGCCAAGGCCAAGCCGACCTCCTCGGCCGCCGCCGTCGAAGTCACCTCCGAGGACAAGCGCAAGCTCGCGGGCTCCTACTGGGCCCCCAAGGACTCGAAGGGGGCGGCCCCCGCCGCGGTCCTCGTCCACGACGCGGGTGGCGATCGCAGCCAGCTCGCCGAGGTCGGTGAGCGCCTGTGGAAGCAGGGTTTCGCCGTGGTCACGATCGACCTGCGCGGGCACGGCGAGAGCATCGGCGCGGACACGGCGTGGTCGCAACTCGGCGAAGACGAGCGCGGGCGAGCTTGGACCTTCGCCATGCGCGACGTCAAGGCCGCCACGGACTGGATCACCGAGCAGACCGGAGTGCACACCTCGAACGTCTCGCTGCTCGGCGACCGCGCAGGCGCGACCCTCGTGGCGCGCTACGCCCAGCGCGACGAGAACGTGCGCTGCATCGTGCTGCTCGAGCCGCCGACGGAGCAGCTCGGCTTCAACGTCGCCAAGGACGTCGCGGCGCTCGCGGGCCTGCCGACCTGCATCGTGGCCCCCAAGGAATGCGCGAGCTCTGCGCAGTCGATCGCGGACGGCGGCGCGGCGGCGAACGATGGCAACAAGTTCGTCGAGGTGATCTGCGCCAAGGGAGGCTCCGGTCAGTGTGCCGCGGACAAGACCGCGGTGGTCGGCCTCGCGAAGTTCATGAGCACGCAGGCCAACCCGCAGAAGGCCGCGGACAAGAAGTAGCGCTGCGGCTGCCGCGCCGAGCAAGCCGCGGCCCGCTCCCCACCCGCGCGGGGTCCCGATTCGGGCCCCGCGCCGTCGTTTCTCGAGGATTTTTTTCCGCTTCGGGAGCCCGGGCGTCGCTCAAGCGAAGGCTCGCTTGGAAACGAGTAGACTCCCGTTCGCCTTCGGTGCGACCCGTGGTCGTGAAGTCCCTCCTGCGCCAGCTGCTCCCGCCCGCCGCCCGCGCACGCGTGCGGCGCTGGCTCGACGTGCTCGACACGGAGTGGCACTTTCGCTTCCGACGCGGCGCGGTCCGCGCGCGCTTGGAGAGCCTGCGGCGGATTCCGCGCGGGCTGCACGTCGAGGGCACCAACATCTGCAACGCGCGCTGTGTCTTCTGCGCCTATCCGCAGATGGAGCGGCGCAAGCAGACGATGTCGATGGAGGACTTCGAGCGCGTCGTCGCGCAGTACCTCGAGATGGGCGGGCGCCACGTGTCGCTCACGCCGATCGTCGGAGATCCGTTCGTCGACAAGCACCTCTTCGAGCGCCTCGACCACCTGATGGCCCTCGAACAGGTGAGCGGAATCAGCTTCTACACCAACGCGATCCTGATGACGCCCGAGAAGTCGGAGCGGCTGCTCGGGTATGCCTCCAAGCTGCACGTGCACGTCTCGTGGGGCGGCTTCGACCGCGAGACGTGGAACGAGATCATGGGTGTCGAGAAGTTCGAGGCCGCGCGCGACGCGGTGCTCGCCTTGCTCGCGCTGAAAGAACGCGCAGGGTCGGCGCTGCGCGTGACGCTCGCGCTGCGCTGTCCGGACTCGAATCGCAAGGGCGAGCTCCACGACACGCTCGACGCGTACCGGCGCCGCGGGCTCGTGGAGATCGCGCCGATGAGCGACTACGACTCGTGGGCGGGCAAGGTGACGCCGCAGGCGCTCGAGAAGGTCGGGCTCACGCCGCGCGAAATGCCCTACAAGCGTGGCGCCTGCGAGCTGCTCTTCACCAAGCCCGTCGTGCTCGCCGACGGTCGTGTGAACGCGTGCGCCTGCCGCGACGTCGAGGCGGAGCTGATCGTCGGCAACGTGAACGAAGAGCCGCTCGGCAAGATCTGGGCTGGCGAGAAGATCAGCGAGCTCATCGAACGCCACGAGCGCGGCGACTACCCCGAGGTTTGCCGCCGCTGCACCTACTTCGTCAGCGTCTACAACTCGCGACGCTCGCGCACGTTCTCGTCCGACGGCAAGCTCGCCGGAAACTGGGCCGAGGACTAGCTCTCCCACGGGCGCGAACTTTTTTCTTCGCGCAGCACAAGCCCGATGCCCCACGAACCCACCGTGAAATCCGCTGTTCAGGCACCGCAAGGGGCCCGGCGAACGTCGTGGCCGAGCCCGACGCGCACCGACTCGGTCAAGGCCGGAGCGGCGGCCATCCGAAGACCCGCACCCGCCCGCGGCGGACCCACCCCATGAGCACCTTTCAACTGACGCACCTCGAAGAGCTCGAGGCCGAGGGCATCGCGATCATCCGCGAGGTCGTGGCCCAGTTCGAGAAGCCGGTGATGCTGTTCTCGATCGGCAAGGACTCGATCGCGATGCTGCGCCTCGCGGAGAAGGCCTTCGCGCCCGGGAAGCTCCCCTTCCCGCTCCTGCACGTCAACACGACGTTCAAGTTCAAGGAGATGATCTCCTTCCGCGACGAGTTCGTGAAGAGCCGCGGCCACCAGCTGATTGAGTGGATCAACCAAGACGGCGTCAAGGCGGGCATCACGCCGTTCAACGCGGGCACGCAGCGCTACACGCACGTGATGAAGACCGAGGCGCTGAAGCAGGCGCTCAGCCACTATGGCTTCGACGCGGCCTTCGGTGGCGCGCGGCGCGACGAGGAGAAGAGCCGCGCCAAGGAGCGCGTGTTCAGCTTCCGGGACCGCTTCCACCAGTGGGATCCGAAGAACCAGCGTCCCGAGCTGTGGAACCTCTACAACGGTCAGGTCGCGAAAGGCGAGTCGATCCGCGTCTTCCCGCTCTCGAACTGGACCGAGCTCGACGTCTGGCTCTACATCTACCGCGAGCAGATCCCGGTGATCCCGCTGTACTTCGCCAAGCCGCGGCCAGTGCTGCAGCGCAACGGCACGTGGATCATGCGCGACGACGAGCGCATGCCGCTCGAGCCCGGCGAGACGCCGGAGCTGCGCTCGGTGCGCTTCCGCACGCTCGGCTGCTACCCGCTCACGGGCGCGGTCGAGTCGACGGCCTCGAACCTGCGCGAGGTGATCGAGGAGATGCTGCGCTCGCGCACGAGCGAGCGCCAAGGGCGCGTGATCGACTACGACGAGGCGGGCTCGATGGAGCAGAAGAAGAAGGAGGGCTACTTCTAATGCTGCACGGAGAAGAGCTCGACCGCGTCGGCATCGACGGCTGGCTCGAGAGCTACCAGCGCAAGGAGCTCCTGCGCATCCTCACCTGCGGCTCCGTCGACGACGGCAAGTCGACCCTGATCGGGCGCCTCTTGCACGACTCCGCGGGCGTGTTCGAGGACCAGCTCAAGACGCTGAAGAAGGACACCACGCGCTACGGCACCACGGGCGAGGAGATCGACTTCGCGCTCTTGATGGACGGCCTGCAGGCCGAGCGCGAGCAAGGCATCACGATCGACGTCGCGTACCGCTACTTCAGCACGCCGCGCCGCAAGTTCATCGTCGCCGACACGCCCGGCCACGAGCAGTACACGCGCAACATGGCGACCGGTGCGTCGACCTCGGACCTCGCGATCATCCTGATCGACGCACGCAAGGGCGTGCTCGCGCAGACGCGTCGCCACGCGTTCATCTGCTCGCTCCTCGGCATCAAGCACGTCGTGATCGCCGTGAACAAGATGGACTTGGTCGAGTACTCGCAAGATGTCTTCGAGTCGATCCGCCGCGAGTGCGGCGAGTTCCTCGGGCGTCTCTCGATCCCCGACGTCCACTTCATCCCGATGAGCGCGCGCCGCGGCGAGAACGTCGTCGGCCGCTCGCAGACGATGCCGTGGTACCAAGGCGCGCCGCTGCTCGACTACTTGGAGACCGTGCACATCGCAGGCGACCGCAACACGATCGACCTGCGCCTGCCGGTGCAGCTCGTGCTGCGCCCAAACCTCGACTTCCGTGGCTTCGCGGGGACCTTGGCCTCGGGCGTCCTGCGCAAGGGCGACGAGATCGTCGCGCTGCCCTCGGGTCGCCGCGCGTTCGTGAAGCAGGTCTTCGTCTCGGGCGCCGAGCGCGACGAGGCG